>JANXWQ010000626.1 GCA_025351065.1 Chthoniobacter sp.
GTTCTCGAAGAAATTTCGCCGCGCGAGGCCAAGACCATCGAGAACGCCGTACTCGATCCGGGCGGCACCAAAAGTCTCGAAGACCGCGAGAACGTGTGGGACGAGGCCGTCGCCGCCATCCGCCGCTACCCGCTCACCGGCGTCGGCCCCGGACGCTCGGAGTTTTACCTCACCTACACCCACGCGCATAACCTTTTCCTCCAGCACTGGATCGACGCGGGCATCGCCGGCTTCATCGGCATCTGTCTCGTCAGCGCGGCGGTTTTCTGGCGGGCCTTCGAGCTGCTGGGCCGCGCCCTCCGCGCGCGCGGGCCGCTGAGCGAGGACGCCTCGATCCGCGTGCTCTCCGGCCTCGCGCTCGTGATGTCCATCTGCGCCAACTCGATGAGCGCCTCGCTGACCACGGCGGTGATGACCGCGTTCGTCGTCTTCATCGGCATCGCCTTTGTGCGCGAGTCCGACCCCGCCCTGCCATGAGCCGCCCGCTGCGCATCCTCCTCGTTCTCGAACCGGGCCTCGACGGCGTCTTCCGCTACGTCGTGGGGCTGGCGGGTTTTCTGCGCGCGCAAGGTCAGGAAATCCATGTGGCCTACTCGGACCGGCGCGGCTGCGCGGCGCTCGGCGAGTTTGTGCAAACGGTCGCGCAGGCCGGTGGCGAAACGCTCAACCTCGGGGTCAGCAACAGCCCCGAGCCGCGCGATGCGGGCGCGGTTTTCCGGCTGTGGAAAATGGCGCGGCGGCGGCGGCCCGACATCATCCACGCGCACAGCTCAAAAGCCGGCGTGCTGGCGCGCGGGCTCGCGCTGGCGGGCGTGCCAGGCGCGTATTTCTACACGCCGCAGGCCTACTACGGACTTGCGCGGCGCGGCGGCGCGAAGGAGTTTTTTTTCAACGCCATCGAGACCGCCTTCGGCCGCATCGGCACCACGCTCTGCACCTCCACGGACGAGCAGCGGTTCGCCGTGGAAAAACTGCACGTCCCGCCCGCGCGCCTGCGCGTGATTTTCAATCCCGTGGACGCCGCCCGCTTCACGCCAGCCGACGCCGCGGCGCGGGCGCGGGCGCGGCAGGCGCTGGGTCTGCCCGCGGACAAAATCGTGCTCGGCTCCATTGGGCGGCTATCTTTTCAAAAAGACCCGCAGACCCTGCTGCGTGCCGTCGCGCCGGTTTTGCGCGAGCGCGCGGACGTGACGCTGCTGCACGTCGGGCGCGGCGAACTCGAAGGCGAAGTCGCGCAACTCATCAGTGAACTCGGGCTCGCCGAGCGCATCCATCGCGTGCCGTACCTCGATGAGCCGCGCAGTTTTTACGAGGCGGCAGACGCCTTCGTGCTGACCTCGCGCTACGAAGGCATGCCGCTCGTGCTGCTCGAGGCGCTGGCCTGCGGCCTGCCGCTCATCATCAGCGCCGCGCCCGGCATGACGGATATTTTGCAAGCCGGCCTCACGCACTGCTGGTCCGCGCCGCCCGAGGACGCGGACGCTTTCACGCGCGCGCTCCACGCCTTTCTCGACGACCGCTCCGCGGCGCGCGCGAGCAACCACCGCGCGCGCGCCATCGAACTTTTCAGCGCGGCGAAATGTTATGGGGCCGTACTCGACGCCTACTGCGAAATGGCCCGATGAATCCGCCACCCGCCCGCCCGCAGAACATTTTTGACCGATGGTTTTTCGGCTCGGCGCAGAAGCGCGAATTCCAAATGGATTCACTCGACGGCGTGCGCGGCCTGGCCGTGCTGTGGGTGATGCTCGACCACGCGCGCGCGCACGGCTGGAGGTTGCGCCCGGCGTTTCACTTCGGCTCGGGCGAGGTCGGCGTGTTTCTTTTCTTCTGCCTCAGCGCCTTTCTGCTGACCCTGCCGATTTGCGAAAGCCCCGACGCCGAGCTGGCGCGACCGCGCCATTGGGCAAACTACGCGGTGCGCCGGTTCTTCCGCATCTACCCGCTGTTCATCGTCATCCTGCTCGTTTTTTTCGTCCTCCAGCCACTCGCCGAGGAGCGCCCGCTGGCCGCGACGCTGCCGCGCCTCTGGACGCACCTGACGCTGCGCGACGGCTACCGGCAGCTCTGGACCATCGCGGTCGAGACAAAGTTTTATTTCATGCTCCCGTTCGTCGGCGTGAGCCTGCACCTGTTGCGCGGGCGGCCGTGGGCGCAGACGGCGGTGACCGCCGCGCTCATCGCCGAGTTCACTTTTTTCTATCCGCCCGCGGCGGCGCCGAAGCACTCGATCAGCATCGCCTGCTACCTGCCGGTCTTTCTTTGCGGCTGCCTCGGCGCGGCGCTGCTCGCCGCGTGGCGGCGGCGGCGCCCCGCGTGGCTGACGCCGCGCCGCTGCGAAGCCGTGGCCCTCGGCGCGCTCGCGGTCGCGCTGCCGCTGGCCGACCGGATCTTGATGGCGCGCTGGTGGCCGGCATTCGACGGCAGCCGCGCGTTTATTTTGTGGGGCGTGGTGTGGTCGGTGTTTGTGCTCACGCATCTTTTCGGCACCGGGCTGTGCCGCGCGGTCTTTGCGTGGAAGCCGCTGCGCTTCGTCGGCATCGTGAGCTATAGCGCCTACATCTGGCATACGGTGGTGCTCTCCGGCATGAAGCCGCTGCTCACGCAAGTCTCCCAGGTGGTCGGCACGGCCGCCTTTTTCCTCGTCACGCTCGCCGTGGCGGCGGTTTCCTACCTCGTCGTCGAGCGCCCGCTGGCGCGCATCCGGCTTTCCAAATAGCCGATTTCCCGGCTCGCCGAAACGGTGGCAAGCATGGAAAATGCAGCCCACTTTCGTCCCCCTATGCCGACCCCACCGACCCCGACTGTCGAACTCACGCCCGCGCAAATCGCGGAGTTTCACGAGCGCGGTTTTCTCGCCATCCCGAACATCAGCCCGCCCGCCGAGGTCGAGCTGCTGCGCGGGATTTTCGACCGGCTCTTTGCGCAAAAGGCGGGCCGGGCCGAAGGCGCGCAGTTCGACATGGTGACGCACGATGACGACGACGACGCGCCGCAGGGGCTGCCCGCGATCATCAATCCGGTGAACTTCGCGCCCGAGCTGCGCGCGACCGTTTTCCGCACGAACGCCGCGGCCATCGCGCGCCAGCTCCTCGGGCCGAAAGTGACCGCGGCTTTTGAGCACGCCATCCTCAAGCCGCCGCGCTACGGGGCGGCCACGCCGTGGCACCAGGACGAGGCCACGCGGGTGGATGCGAATTTCGACTACGAGCAGCTCAGCATCTGGATGCCGCTGCAGGAGGCCACGCTGCAAAACGGCTGCATGCAATACATCGCCGGCACCAACCGCGGCGAGGTGCTGCCGCACCGGTCGCCGAAAAGCGACCCGAAGATTCACGCCATCGAGTGCGCCGGCAAATTCGATCCCGCGGACGCGACCCCGTGCCCGCTGCCCGCGGGCGGCGCGACGATCCACCACGGACGCACGCTGCACTACGCCGGACCGAACGCGACCGACCAGCCGCGCCGCGCCTACATCCTCGCCTTCGAGGTGCCGCCGAAACCCAGTGCGCGGCAGCGCGATTTCTACTGGAACCGCGACAAGCAAACCGCCGGGCTCGACCGCAAACGCCAGTGGCGCAAGCGCGGCGGCATCGTCATCGAGTTTGTCCGCAAGCTGCGCGGCGGCCTGTGGCGGCAGCCCGGCCGCGTGGTCTTTGAAGCCCGCCGCGCCGTCCGCGCATTGCTGAAACGGGCGGGCTGAAAAAAAAGCGGGTGCTACGGCGCGACCGGGCCGAGCACGCAGCGAAAGCCGTAGAAGCTGTTGCGCCGGCCGGGCCGCTCGCTGCGGCGGTAGGCCGAGAGCAGGTAGCGGCGGCCAAAGCTCATCCAGTAGGCTCCGCGCGCGAGGCGATAGCCGGGCTTGAGGTCGTCCTCGTCCTCGCACCATTCGCAGACGTTGCCGTCGAGATCGAAAATGCCGAGCGGGTTCTGGTGAAATGATCCGACCGGCGCGGTGCGTGGGAAGCGGTCGCGGTAGCCGTCGGTGGGCGTGAAGGTCTTCGGCAAATGTCCGTCGTCCGCTTCCAGGCCGCCGATGTTGCCCACGCCTTCCGGCAGCGGCTGATTTTTTGGCCAGTCGCCCCACGGATACTTGAAGCGGATTTTCGTCAGGTCGTCCCGTTCTCGCACTTTCTGGTCTTCCTCCTCCTTCAGTCCCACGGCGGCGCTCCACTCGCGATCCGTCGGCAGCCGGTATTCCTGCTCCGCGGCCACGCGACCCGCCGCGCGCTCGCGCTGCGTCAGTCACGCGCAAAAAGCCTTCGCATCCTGCCAGCTCACGCCGACCACGGGATGATCCTCGGTCTGCGGAAAGCCCGGCTCATCCCAGGTGTGCCCCCGCGCTTTGCTCCCGTCCTTGTCGATGGTCATCATCCGCGAATCCGGCACGGACGACTCGCGCATGTGCACGTAGCCCGTCTCGCGCATGAACGCCCGGAAGTCCCGCACCCGCGTCTCGTAGATGGAAAACTGCACCGCCGTACCGGGCACCGGGACGAAGCGCATCGGCAGCGCCGCAGTTTTTTGCAGCCTCTCGTCGCTCCCGGTTTGGTCACCGGCCTGCGCGGCGGGGTCGCCCGGCGCGGCGTCGAGCGGGGGCAGGCCCATCCATTCCATCCACTGGGCCGGGGAGAAAGGACTGTGCCTGACGAGCGCGGCGAGCAGTTCCCGCGCGGCACGCAGATGCTGGCTGGCGGCGTCGGGATTTTTGAGCTGTCCGCACACGGCCGAGAGTTGCAGATGGGTGAAAATGCGGTCGCGGGTGACGCCCCGGTCACCGGCCTCTTCGCGGGCGAGGAGTTCGCCGTGGCGGAGGGCTTCCGCCAATTCTGCTTCTGCATTCGTGCGCGCCGCCGCGATGTAAGACTGCTTGGCGAAATCGCTGAAATTTTCTTTTTCAAAAAAACTCGACGCCTGCGAGATGCACCTGCGCGCGGCGCAGGAGCTGGCTCATGCGCCGCCGCCGCTCCTCGCCGGTCGCGGGCTCGCCTTGGCTGCGGTAAAAGGCATCGAGCCGGTCGCTCACGCGCTCGCGCAGCTCGAAGGGGAGTTCGCTGAAAGCCTCGCCGATCTGCAGATCCATGAAGCGCACGAGGCCCACGGCGCCGGCTTTTTCCTGCCCGGCTATTTTGGCCTGCCGGGTCGCTTCGGCGGTGGCGGTTTCCGCAACCGCCTTTTCGGCCTCGGCCCGGTGGAATTCCTGCTCGGCGTGGGCACGTTCGCGCCGGGCTTCCTGCAGGTTTGTGTAGGCCGTCGCCGCTCCGCCGATGGCGAGCACGGCGAGGAGGCCGAAGGCGGCGGCGAGCCGGCGAAAGCGGCTCGCGCGGAGGCGCGCGGCCGCGGCGTTGGCTTTCGCCTGGGCGAGGGTGGCGGCGGCGCGGGCGACGCGCTCTTTTTCCACCGCCGCGGCGCGGCGCGCACCGAGGCTGAGCAGCCGCTCGGCGAGTTCGGCGGCGCTGGCCAGGCGGCGCGCAGGGTCGCCGTCCACGCAGGCGGCGATGTCGGCGCGCAGCAATTCATCCGGCACGTCGCGCTGCCAGCCTTCGGCGAGCGGCGCGTCGGCTTTTCCCGTGACGAGCTGCCAGAGCATGACGCCGAGCGCAAAGATGTCGCCCTGCACGGTGAACGGCTTTCCGGCGAGATATTCGGGCGGGCGGTAGGTCGGCGTGCCGGTGCTGAGTTCGACATTCGTGCGGGTGAAGCCCGCGCCGGTGACGCCGTGCTGCGCCAGCACGGCGGGATCGGCCAGCGTGCCGATGCCGAAGTCCACGAGGCGCGGGCGCGGTTCGCCGCCGGGGCCGTCGAAAATGAGGATGTTGGTGGGTTTGATGTCCTTGTGCAGCACGCCGATGCTGTGCGCGGCGGCCAGCGCGGTGGCGGAGTGCGCGACGAGGGCGATGCGCCGGACGAGCGGGATTTTTTCGAGGCCGCCTTTGCGCCCGGCCCACTGGAGCAGGTTGCCGTACGGGGCGAGGTCGCTTTCCAGGTAGAAGGGCGGGGCGTCGAGCTTGAGTTCGTGGAGGTGGACGATGTCGTCGCGTTCGCCCAGCGCGCTGCGGAGGAGGCGGACGAGGGTGACTTCGCGTTTGAGCGCGCGCAGGCGCTCGTCGTCGAAGCAGAATTTGAAGGCGCGGCGCTGGTGGAGCTTGGTGTGCTCGCCGACCCACACTTCGCCAAAGCCGCCCGCGCCGAGCCGCTCGGCGAGCTGCCAGCCGGGGCGGCCGGGAATTTCCAAACCCGCGGCGGGCCGCCAGCCGAGGGTCTCCTCCTCGCCGGGGCGGATGGCGCGTTTGGCTTTCTCCCCATCCGGCGGCGGGCGCAGCGGCGCCAGATTTTCCGGGCCGACCTCGAAAATCTCCAGCGGATCGTCGCAGCCCTTCAGCAGGTACAGGCCATGCGCGAGCCAGCGCAGCGGCGGCATGGCCTTTTCCGCCACCGGCGGATGCTCGCGGAGGAAGTGCCGCGCTTCATCAAACGGAAAACGCGTGAGCAAAATCTGCCCGCCCAGCGCGAGACTCATCACGCGCGCGGCGAGGTCGGCGGCCGGCCCCACGATGCCGCTGCCGGCGGCGGCCTCGAGTTCGGTGATTTCACCAGCGTGGATGCCGACGCGGGTAGCGAGGTGCACTGCGCTCCACGGCCCCGCGCGCATGGCGTCCTGGAAAAGCAGCGCGAACTTCACCGCCTCCGCGATGCTGTCGCTCTGGGCGAAATAACCGTCGCCCATGTTTTGCAAAATGCGGAGGCCGCGGCACTCGCGGGCGAGCCGCTCGAAGTGGCCGTTGTGGATCCGCAGCGCTGCGGCGTACGCCGGGACGCCGTGCCGCTGCTTCAAATCGGTGGAGCCGACGAGGTCGGTGAAAAGCAGAACCGCAAACCGGGTTTCCGAACTGCGCATGAAGGCACTGCGTAGCAGCCACCGTCCGCCCTGTCAGCACCGAAGAAAGCCGCCGCCGCCGCGACGCGCGCTACTTTCTGAGGACGAGGTAGGCGTAGCTCGTGAGCCACGGCCACGGGTGGCGGCAGAGCCAGGCGGTGCACCAGCGGTCGAGCCAGGCCAGCGGCGGGATGCGCTTGTAGTAGCCTTCGTTACCGAAGAACGCGTGGTAGTGGGCGATCTGGTAGCCGAGCCGCTCGAAGCGCGCGATCTGCGAACGCAGCGGGCCGCGGCACCAGCGGTAGAAGGCCGGAAATTTCGAGCGTTTGCCGCCGCGCTGGCGGCCGGACTGCACTTTCTCGAGCAGCCAGTAGGAGAGCGTTTCGGGCAGCAAATAATTCAGCACGAAGGGCGGCGCGAAGAGCGTGGGGAAATAGTGAAAGGCCAGCCCCCCCGGCTTCAGAATGCGGTAGATGTTTTGATGAAAACTCAGCGGGTCGCGCACATGCTCGGCCAGCATGCGGCTGAAGACGAAATCGCAGACGGGCAGTTCGCCGGTGACCGGCTGGGTGATGTCGAGCACCAGTTTGCGATAGCGGTTGTCGGCTTTCGCCAGCTCGGCCTCGGAAATATCGACGATCAAATAATCAATCCCGTGCTCCTCGACGAACTCAACCGGCAGCCAGGGATTCGCCCCGCCGCCGATCTCGCAGATGGATTTGCAGCCGTGCTTGAGAATCAGATCAACGAGGAACTGCCGGTATCGTCCCCATGCTTCGCTCGAAGGCAGATACTGGATGTCCATCACCGCCGGTGGTTTTTCGATTGTCGTTTCAACAGGCATTTTTGTTGTTGGAAAAGGTCATCGCGAGGATTTGGAAATCGAGGAAAATGCTCCAGTTTTCCAGATACCAAAGGTCGCAACTGATGCGCTCGCCGAGGTCGGTGTCGCCGCGCAGGCCCTTGACTTGCGCCCAGCCGGTGATGCCGGGCTTGGCGTTGTGCCGGGCGTTGTAGTGCGGGATTTCATGTTTGAAATTGAGGATCAATTCCGGGCGCTCGGGGCGCGGCCCGACGAGGCTCATTTCGCCGGTCATTACGTTCCAGAATTGCGGCAGTTCGTCGATGTTCCAGCGCCGCATGAAGGTGCCGATTTTCAGCCGGCGCGGGTCATCCTTGACACTCCAGCCCGCTTTGCCGTCGGCCTCGGCATCGAGTTTCATGCTGCGGATTTTCAGGATGTCGAAATCGACGCCGTTGCGGCCGAGCCGGCGCTGGCGGTAGAGAATCGGGCCGGGCGATTCCCAATAGACGATCGCGCCGAAAATCACCATCAGCGGCAGGGAGACGACGAGGCCGAAAACCGCGCCCACGACATCGACCAGGCGCTTGAGGAGGATATTGACGAAGCGATCCAGCGGCAGCCGCGAGACGCCGAGCACGGGGATGCCGCTGACGGTTTCCAGATGCAGCCCGGAGACGAGGATTTGGAAAAACGACGGGATCACTTTGAACTGCACCATCTCCCGCTCGCAGGTGTTAGCGAGGCCCACGATGTCGCCTTTCACGCCGTTCACGTCGGTCAGGATGACCATGTCCACGGACTGCCGGTGGATGACGTCGGTGAGTTCCGCGAGCGCGCCGAGCACCCGCACCTTGGGCTTGCGCTGAAAGCGCGCGCGCATCGAACTCACGCAGCCGACCACTTCGTAGGCGCTGCTCTGCCCGTGCGAAAACGAGCCGGTCAGCTTTTCCGCCTCCTCATTCCACCCGACGAAAAGCACCCGCTGGCGCAGGCTCATCGCCACCGAGGAGCGCCGGAGAAAGCCGTGAAAGATCGCCCGCCAGCCAAGCAGCGCGCCCGGCACCAGCACCGTGGCGATGGCCACGAAGACGCGGGAGATGGGCGGAGAGAATTTGAAAATCAGGGCGAAGCCGAGAAAGCCGAGCCCCCACAGGCAGGAGGCTTTCAAAATTTGGAGCGCCACGAAATGAAACCGCAGCAGCGCCTGGCGTTCGTAAATGCCAAACACCGTCAGCGTGAAAATCAGCGCGATGCCGCCAAAGGCGAGGTAGCCGGAATAGCTGCGCAGGGTCAGGTTCACCGGCACGCCGTTCTCGAGGATGTGCGTTTGAAAGCGGAACCAAAAGCTGAAGACCAGCGCGTACACGATGACCGCGGAATCGCACAGCAGGCTCGAGATGACCAGCCGTTCGGGCAGCGCCTTGTCGCGCAGCTTCAGCCGCTCCGTGCGGGCCAGTTCGTCGAGCGTGGCAGCCGCCTCGCGCGGCACCACGGCGAATAATGGGTCGGAATGGCGCTCCATGCTGGTGAGGCAGCTTTCTTTTTTAGGACTAAACATCGCCTTGGTTTCTGAAAATTTTCCCTTCACTCAGCTAGAAGTGTTCTAGCTGTTATGGCTTCTCATTTTCG
>JANXWQ010000533.1 GCA_025351065.1 Chthoniobacter sp.
AGCCACGGTTCCTTGCCGACGCAGGAGCCAAAGGCGAAGCGCATTTTGCCCCGCGCGCCGTCCTCGGGCGCGGTGGTGAAAGCGGGCCACGGGCGGGCGAGCGCGGGCTGGCCGTCGAGCAGCACGGTATAAAAATAATGAGTCGCCGCTGTCAGCTCCGAAATGACCACGACGCCCGTAAAGGCTGATGCTTCCTTGATCTCCGGCCCGGCGATGTCCCGCGCCTCGCTGAAATCCGCCCGCTCACTCACCCGCACCGCGACCTTCGCCGCGCCCGTCGCCTTCACCCAAACGCGCGCCTCATTCGGCCCCACGTACCCGAGCATCGGCGCGAGCTGGAGATACGCCGCGCCGGCCTGCGGCGGCGGGACGATGGGCGCAGCGATGGAGCTGCCGTAGTCATCGGCGGCAAGGGCGGTGGCAGAAAAAAGCGCGAGTGCAAAAAGGCGGGGAAACATGGCGGACGCGATGTTTGCGCGACGGGTGAAAGTTTCAATGCGCAAGATGACGTCCGCGCGTTTTGCGTATAGTCCCGCCGCATGATTCCGCTTTCCGATGACCAGCCGACGCGCCGTTTTCCGCTCGTGACGGTGGCGATCATTGTGGTGAATGTGCTCGTGTTTGTGGGCTGGCAACTGCGCATCGGGATGGAGGATGCGGTGGGGATTGGCGGGTTTGTGCCGGCGATGCTTTCAGAGCACGAGCCGGGGGCGTGGACGCGGCTCATCACGTCGCTGTTCATGCACGGCGGGTGGATGCACCTGATCGGGAACATGTGGTTCCTGTGGATCTTTGGCGACAATGTGGAGGACGCGTGCGGCGGCCTGCGGTTCCTCGCTTTCTACCTGCTGTGCGGGGTGGCGGCGACGCTGGCGCATACGTGGGGCGCGCCGGATTCGGTGATGCCGCTGGTGGGCGCGAGCGGGGCGATCAGCGGCGTGCTCGGGGCGTATCTGCTGAAGCATCCGCGGGCCAATGTGCGGACGCTGATCCCGCTGGGTTTTTTCACGCGCATCATCGATCTGCCAGCGTGGATTTTTCTGCTGATCTGGATGGGCATGCAGATTTTTTTCCAGGCGATGTCCGGCGCGCGCGGCGGCGGCGGGGTGGCGTATCTGGCGCACATCGGCGGGTTTGTGGCGGGGATGGGGCTGATTGTGTTTTTTGAGCAAAAGCCGACGGAGCGCGAGGAGCGCGACGCTTAGGCTGGCAAGGGGCGCGCGCTGTCGCTAACAAGCGCGGATGCCTTCGGCTCCCACGCGCAGCCAGCTTTATCTCACGCTCTTCGCCGCGTTTCTCGGCTGGATGTTTGACGGGATGGAGATGGGCATTTTTCCCATCGTGGCGGGGCCGGCACTGGAGGAAATGGCGCACGGTTTGCAGGGGCATGAGCTGACCGCGTTCGTGAGCGGGTGGATGGGCTGGGCGACGGCGCTTTTCCTGTGGGGCGCGGCGCTGGGCGGGATCGTTTTTGGCTGGCTCGGCGACAAGGTCGGGCGGGTGCGGGCGATGAGCCTGAGCATCCTGTGCTACTCGCTGTTCACCGGGCTGTGCTACTTCGCCACGGAGCCGTGGCATCTGCCGGCGTTCCGCTTTGTGGCGGCGCTGGGCATGGGCGGCGAGTGGGCGCTGGGCGCGGCGCTGGTCATGGAGATTTGGCCGGAGAAAAAGCGGCCGATGCTCGCGGCGGTGATCGGCGCGGCGGCGAACGCGGGCTTCGCGCTGATCGCGATCATCGCCATCGCCTATCCGGTCATCAAAAACTCGTGGCGGTGGGTCATGCTCATCGGCGCGGCCCCGGCGGTGCTGGCGTTTTTCATCCGCCTTTTCGTGCCGGAGTCGGAGCGCTGGCGCGCGGCGGCGGAGGGCCGGCGCACGCATCCGCTGCGCGAAATTTTCCGCGCTCCCCTGCTGCGCCGCACGCTGCTGGCGATCGTGCTTTCATCCGTGGTGCTGATCGTGACGTGGGGCGCGGTGCAGTGGCTGGCGTTCGTCGGACAGGACCGCGCGGGCAGCGCCGATCCGCGGGCCAGGGCGCTGACCCAGGCGGTGGCGGCGCTGGGCGCGGTGGCAGGCTGTTTCGTGGGCGCGTGGCTGGGGCGGTTCGGGCGGCGGCCCGCGTATTTCGCGCTGTGTGTGCTGGCGCTCGGGGTGACTTCGTATTTGTTCCGGGTCACGCGGTTTTACGACGTGGAATTTTTCATCTGCGTGCTGCTCGCGGGCGCCACCACTGGCGCGTTTTACGGGTGGCTGCCGCTTTATCTACCGGAGCTTTTTCCCACGCGCGCGCGGGCCACGGCGCAGGGGCTGAGCTACAATCTCGGGCGCGTGCTGGCCGGATTTGGAGCCTTGCAAATGGGCACACTGGTCGCAAAGCTGGGCGGCAGCTACGAGCGCGCGGGCGCGACTATCGTGCTGGTTTATTTCGTGGGGATGGTCACGATTTGGTTTGCTCCCGAGACCCGCGGGCAGCCGCTTCCCGAATAAATGAATCCTCCGCAAAACACTGGCTCCGAGGGGCTGGGCGCCATCCAGTTTGACCTGGCGATGATGGACGATTTTCCCGCGATGGTCTGGGGCATGCGGCTCGACGGGACGGCGTGCTATTTCAGCAAGGCGGCGCTCGCCTTTGCCGGCAAAAACTCGGCCGCGGATGCGGGTGCGGACTGGTACGAGCGGGTGCATCCCGAGGATCGCGAGCGGTGCTTCGCCGCGATGCACGCGGCGTTTGCGCAGCGCACGCCGTTCGACCTCGAGTTCCGCATGCGGCGGCACGACGGCGCCTACCGGCGGGTGGTGGATCGTGGCGCACCGATGCGCAACACCGGCGGCGCGGTGGTGGGCTACCTGGGCGTGGCGCACGATGTGACCGAGCAGTACACGGCCGACGAACTGCGCCGCGAGAGCGCGCGGCTGGCGCGCATTCTCGAAGCCACGACGGACTTCGTAGGCATGGCCACTGCGGAGGGGCAGTTACTTTTCATCAACGCCGCCGGACGCAAGATGATCGGGCTCGGCGCGGACGAGCCGCTGCTGCCGCACATCTCGACCTACCATCCCGAATGGGCCAATGAGATCGTGCTGAAAGAAGCGGTGCCGGCCGCGATCCAGGAGGGCTGCTGGGCAGGTGAAACCGCGCTGCTGGCGCGGGACGGCCGGGAGATCCCGGTCTCGCAGGTGGTGCTCTCGCATCCGGGCGCGGATGGCCAGCCGGAGTTCATCTCCACGATCATTCGCGACCTCAGCGAGCGGAAGCGCGAGGACGTGGCGCGCATCGAGTGGGCCAACCGCTACGACGCCGCCATCCGCGCGAGCGGGCAGGTGCTCTTCGACTGGAATTCGCGCACCAATGAAATCACCTACGCGGGCGACCTCGGCCGGCTGCTCGGCTACAGCACCGCGGAGATGGACGGCGGGCTGGAGACTTTCCGGCGGCTGATCCATCCGTTCGATTTGGAAACGTTCGACCAGGAGGTGCAGCGCGTCACCGTCACGCGCGATCCGTTTCAACTGGAATTCCGCGCGCGGCACAAAAGCGGCAACTACCGCAGCCTCGAGGCGAAGGGCTTTTTCTTCCTCGACCGGCTGGGGCAGATCGGACGGATGGTGGGGTTTTTCGCCGACGTGACGGCGCAGCGCCAGGCGCAGGAGGCGCTGACCCACGCGCGCGAGGGGCTCGAGGCCCGCGTGGAGGAACGCACCGCCGAGCTGGCCCGCGCCTACGTGGTGAACCAGGACCGCGCGCAGCAGCAGGAGGCCGTGGCGCACCTCGGCCAGCAGGCGCTGCGCGGAGCCAGGCTCGACGCGCTGCTCGATGAAACGGTGGCGCTGGTGAGGACGATTCTGCGCGTGGACTACTGCTCCGTGCTCCAGCTCGCGCCGGACGGCACGGAACTCATCGCCACCGCGCAGGTCGGCTGGCCGGACGCCGCGACTGGCAACCGCATCCCGACCGGCCGGCACTCGCAGTCCGGCTACACGCTGCTCATGCGCGAGCCCATCATCGTAGCCGACATGGCCGCGGAGACGCGCTTCGAGATTTCAACCGTCGTGGCTTCGAGCGGGGCGACGGGCGGCCTGAGCGTGGTCATCGAAGCCGGGGAAACGCCGCTCGGCGTGCTGTGCGTCTTCTCCAAAGCCGCCCGCACTTTCGTCCAGGACGACGTGCATTTTCTCCAGGCCATCGCCAACGTCCTCACCGAAGCCATCGAGCGGCAGCGCGCCGAGGAAAACATCCGCCAGGCCCAGGCGCGGGCCGAAAAGGCGAGCCGGGTGAAAAGCGAATTTCTCTCGCGCATGAGCCACGAGCTGCGCACGCCGCTCAATGCCATCCTCGGCTTCACCCAGCTCCTCGAACTCGACAGCCCCTCGCCCAGCCAGGTGGAAAGCATCGAGCACATTTCCCGCGCCGGGAAAAACCTGCTCGCCCTCATCAACACGGTGCTCGACATGTCGCGCTTTGAGGCCAGCGATTCCGCGCGCTTCGCCCCTCCGCCCGCCACCGCCGCCGCCGCCACCACCACGGTCGCTGCAACTCCACCCGCGGCCGCCGGGCCGCCGCCTGCGGCCACCACCCACACCGTGCTCTACATCGAGGATCAGGATCTCAATCTCCGCCTCGTCGAGCGCATCCTCCAGCCACGCGCCGGCTGCCGCCTGCTCACTGCCATGCTCGGCCACCTCGGCCTCCAACTCGCCCGGGAGCAGCACCCCGACCTCATTCTGCTCGACATCAATCTCCCCGACCTCACCGGCGACGAAGTGCTCCGGCAGCTCAAGGACGATCCCGCCACCCGCGACATCCCCGTCATCATGGTCAGCGCCGACGCCATGGGCGAGCGCATCCAGCAGCTCCTCCAGCAAGGCGCGAGCGGCTACCTCACCAAACCATACCGCGTCGCCGAACTCCTCCGCCTCATCGACGAAAAACTCCCGCACCGCTGAGGCGGCGAAAGTTTCATCTTCATAAATCCGCCGCGTTCCGGCAGCCTGCGCGACGTGCGACGCGCAATCTATCCCGGCAGCTTTGACCCCGTGACCAACGGCCACCTCGACGTGATCGCGCGCGCCGCCAGACTTTTTGACGAGGTCATCGTCGCCGTCGCCGTCAACGACCAGAAGCGCAGCCTCTTCACCGCCGATGAGCGTGCAGCCTTGATCGCGGGCTCCGTCGCGGATTTTGCCAACGTCCGCGTCTCGCGCTTCGACGGGCTGCTCGTCGCGTTCGCCAGTGCGCAGGGCGCCACCGCCGTCGTCCGCGGATTGCGCGCCGTCTCGGACTTCGAGTTCGAGTTTCAAATGGCCCTGATGAACCGGAAACTCGACGAGCACATCGAGACGATCTTCCTCATGCCAGCGGAAAAGTACACCTACCTCAGCTCACGGATCGTCAAAGAAATCAACCGGCTCGGTGGCAATGTGGACGCCTTCGTGCCAGCTTCCGTCGCGGTGGCCTTGCGCGAAAAACTCGCCGAGCCCGCCGCTTAGAAAGCCGGTTCTATGAAAATTCACCTCAACCAAATCCCCGCCGAAGGGCTGCACGTCGAAGGCGAGGAAAGCAGCAAGGCGCTCGATCTCCACGATCTCCACGCCGCCAGCATCCAGCCCGTGAGCGACATCCGCTATGCGCTGGACATCGGCCTCAGCGAGGGCGGCCTCTTTGCCACCGGCACCGTCGGCGTCGATCTCGAGCTCGAATGTGTGGCCTGTCTCGAGCGCTTCCGCTACCCGCTCGAGGTCGCGGAATTCGCCTGCCAGATCGAACTCACCGGCGCGGAATCCGTGGACTTGACAGGTCTGGTGAGGGAAGACATCTTGCTCGCCCTTCCGCCCCACCCGCACTGCGATTGGAATGGTGAGAGAGTCTGCCAGAGTGCCGTGCTACGGGCCAAAGCCGAAGCCGCCACCGACTCCCGCACCGCGACCGATCAGACAGAAAACAAACGCCGGGTGTGGGGCGCGCTGGATCAGCTAAAAATCAACCAGACCAACTGAATTATGGGAGTTCCAAAACGTAAAACATCCAAGATGCGCCTGCGCACCCGCAAGGCCGCCAACCGCTGGCACGCCGCCCTGCTCAACAAGTGTGGCCAGTGCGGCAGCGCCGTCGTCTCGCACCGCGCCTGCCCCTCCTGCGGCTACTACAAAGGCCGCCAGGTGCTCACCATCGGGGCCGCCTAAACGGCTGCGCCGCAAATCCGAAATCCGAAATCCGAAACCTCCGCGCCAGCGGTGACTTGTTTCGGGTTTCGGATTTCGTGCTTTCCGCAATCCGGGCGGCTGATTCCTTTTGCACTTGAACAAGCCGCGTCGCGCGCCCGAAATGCGCCCATGAAAATTGCGCTCGACGCCATGGGCCACGACGACGGCCCGGCGAAGCTGATTGAGGGCGCGGCGCTGGCGCTCCGCGAGTTTTCCGAAATCACGCGGCTTTTCCTGACGGGCGATACGCCGCGGCTGGAGGCGGAGTTGCAGCGCGTGGGGTGCAGCGACGGGCGCATCCAGATCATCCACACCACGCAGGTCGTGGAGATGCACGACAGCGGGCTCGACGCGGTGCGACGGAAAAAAGATTCGTCGGTCAGCCGTGCGGTCGATTTGGTCAAAAGCGGCGAGGCCGAGGCCGTGGTCAGCGCGGGCAATACGGGCGCGATGGTCAGCGCGTCCACCATCAAACTGCGCACGCTGCCGGGCATCGAGCGCCCGGCCATCGCCACCCACATGCCGACCGAAGGCGGCGGAAATTTCATCCTCTGCGACGCCGGCGCGAACCCCGACCCGACGCCGCAGCAGATGGAGGACCACGCCATCATGGCCCTCGCCTACTGCCGCCACGTCGTCGGCAAAAAAAATCCCACCGCCGGGCTGCTCTCGAACGGCGAGGAAGAATTCAAAGGCAACGAACTCACGCTCGCCGCGCACGCGCTGCTGCGAAAGTGCGGCGTCAATTTTCACGGCAACGTCGAAGGCCACGATCTTTTCGCCGGCGCGGTCGATGTCGTGGTGACAGACGGCTTCACCGGCAACGTCGTGCTCAAAACCAGCGAGGCGCTGGCGAAAAGCATCTTCCGCCTGCTCAAAGGCGAGCTGATGAAAACGCCCATCCGCAAAGCTGGCGCGCTGCTGTGCAAGCCCGCTTTCCGTGCCGTCCACCACGTCACCAATGCCGACAACTACGGCGGCATGCCGCTGCTCGGCGTGAACGGCGTCTGCATCATCGCCCACGGCGGCAGCTCACCTATCGCCGTCAAAAACGCCATCCGCATGGCCGTCCAATCCATCCGCCACCAGGTGAATCCGCACATCATCGAGGAGGCCCGGCGCTGCCACGAATCCGCCGCCCAGCCCGCCTGAGCGCCATCAAGCCCACGCCCCTCTCCCCCGGCCACGAAGCAGAGCTTCCCTGTAGCCTTGCGTAACGAAGCCCCGAGCTTCGTTACGAGGGGCAAAAGTGCGCGCCGCTGAGCCCATAACTGCCGAAGGTGGTGTACGTGCCCGCAAAGTTCGCCGGATTGAAACGGTCGATCCGGTTGTTGCCTTCATCGGCGACATAGACAATCCCCGCACTATCCACCGTAACCCCGTATGGGGTCTGAAACTGCCCGCTGCCGGAGCCAGTGCTTCCGAAATTCTGCACGAAGGCGAGGGCCGCGGCGCGGGCCGGGGTGACGCTGAACGCGCAGAGCACGGCGGCGCTCGCGGTGAGGATGTGGGTGCTTTTCATGATGGTATGGTCTGGGCCTTTGGTCTTTTCCACTCGTTCTCAAAAGTGGCTTTGGGAACTAAGAGTTCAATGCGCTATGGCTGCCTCAGTGGCTCTCTCTTGAATTCGCCCAGCGTCTTATCCCAGTGGAAAAGACGCCCGTTCTCAAACAGGTAAGCGCCGGTTTTTCCATTGCCGAAGACGCATTCAACAGTCTTCCGGTTTGCTGAGAGCTTCCACGCCTTGCCGGACCAAGCAGGCGGGGAGGGTTGTCTTTGGATTAGCTTTCCACTTGGCGCAAACTCCCAAGTCTCATACCCCAGCGTCCAAACGTATGAAGTCAGGATTGCCGCCGGCGCGGTGGGGGTGATTTCGCTCAGCGCGCGACCTTTTTCTTCGGCGATCTGCGCGGTGAGCGCGGCGTTGCCGCCGGCACGGGCTTGTAAAGTGGCCAATGCCCGCAGGTAGTCGGCCCTGATACGGTCGTTGGCCGCAGCGAGGTCGGGCGTAACGCGGGCGATTCCGTCCAGGCATGACTTTCTTGCGGGGTGAAGAGACTTGGGTAGCTCCGCAGGAACGGCATCGCGCAGAGAACCGCTTTTCGCATCGTTGCTCTCCTGCGCAATGGCTGCGGTAGCCTTCAAATTGCCGGCGCTCGTGGCCTTGGCTTCGGCAGCATCCAGTGCTGCAACATAAACCTGAACCACCCGTGCGATTGCCGCCGCTTTCTGCTCATCCAGCGCGGTGAGATCGGCCTTGTGTTTCGTGATCAGTGGCACCAACTCCGGCGAGATGTCTTGCGCATGGAGCGCCGTGGCGAACGCGAGGGCGAGGGCAGCGGTGATTGTTTTCATCTTAGTTTAGCCTCCATACAGCACCTCCACCACATCCGTCCACACATTCGTCGGGTCGCCGTCCCAGAAGCAGAGCCGGTAGCGGCGCTTTTCCGGCA
>JANXWQ010000552.1 GCA_025351065.1 Chthoniobacter sp.
TTTCGAGCCCTCGCGCGGGCCGTTGTAAAAATCGTGCCCCACCGCGCCCACGAGCGCGTAGCTCGCGCGAGGCACCCCGGCGAGCGCGCGGGCGAGCATCTCATCGGCGGCCCCGTTTCCATAAACGTCGGCGGTCATAAACGTGCGGATGCCGCGGTCGTAGGCGTGGCGGATGACGGCGAGAAAACGGTCGTCGCCGAGCGGTTCGCCGAAGTGCATGAAGCGGCCACCAGACCAGGTGCCGTAAGCGGTGCGGGTAATATCCATAGGGTGTGTGTGCCTAACTAACCCGCGAGCCCGCCGCGTTGAAACACGGATTTTTTGCGGGACTCGATTTGCCAGCGCCGCCACCCGTGCGGTATCACAGCGCCGCGCCGGCCGGACGCGCCGCGTGCGCAGCCTGCACGAGCGCCTGTGCCTCGGCGTTGCCGGGCTCGGCGGCGAGGATGCCGCGGAGGATTTGCTCGGCTTTCGCGCCCTGCCCCGCGCCGATCAAAACCGCCGCGATGCTGAGGCGCGGCGACCGCCAGCCGGGCCGGTATTTGAGCGCGTCGCTGAACTGCATGAGCGCCTTGCCCGGCTCCCGGTTGAGCGCGAGCAGGGTGCCGAGGCGCTGGTGCAGCTCGGCGTTCCACGGCGTGATCATCAGCACGCGCGTGAGCGGCGCGATGGCCTCGCCGTACGCGCCGCGCCGCTCGGCGGCCTCGGCGGCGGCGAGCTGGCGGCGCAACACGGGCTCGCGGATGTGCGCGGCTTCCTGGAGGTGAAAGCGCGCCTCCTCCGCGCGGCCCTGCTCGCCGAGCACCGCGCCGAGGTTGTAGTGCGCGAGATAGTTGCCGGACGTACATTCGATGGCGTGGGTGAAAACCGCCTCGCTGCTGCGCCAGGTCTGGACTTGGAAAAAACTGGCGCACGAAAAAGCCGCGACCGCCACGGCGGCCAGCGCGCGAAAAGCCCGCGCATCGCGCGCCGTGCAAGCCGCCGCCCACTCCGCGCCCTGCCACACCACCGCGATGGAGAGCCCGATGAACGCGAGATACGAATAACGATCCGCCAGCGCCTGATCGCCGATTTGGATGATCCCAACCACCGGCGCGAGCACCACCAAAAACCAGAACCAGCCCACGGCCAGCCAGGGCCGCGCGCCTTTTTGCCGCCACACCGCCGCCGAAATCCCGAGCACCGCGAGCGCGCAGACCGCGGCGAGCCCGACGTTCAGCCCCTTCCCCGCGTGCGGGTAAAAAAACGCGAGGTTCACCGGCACGAAGGCTTTGGCCACGTAAGTCATCACGGCCAGCGCGGCGTTGCCCAGCCGCCACGGCAGCGGCAGCGCCTCGCTATCGGCCAGCGCGCCGATGTCGCGCTGCACCAGCCACGCGAGCGCGGCGACCGCGAACGTCAGCACGAACAGCGGCGCCTTTTCCACCACCAGCCGGGCCGCCCCGCGCCACCAGCCGGGCGTCCGCACGTCCACGCGATGCAGCGGCCACACATCCAGCAGCAGCAGGACGAACGGCAGCGAGACCGCCATCGGCTTGCCCATATTCGCCGCCAGCGCCGCGGCGAAAACCAGGAGGTAGCGCCGCCAGCCGGGCCGCGCCGCATACCAGCCGTAGGCCCAGAGCGTGAGCACGTAAAAAAGGCCGTTCACCAAATCCTTGCGCGCCGAGAGCCACAGCACCGGCTCGACGTGCATGGGATGCACCAGAAAAAGCGCCGCCGCCAGCGCGCTCCGCCCCGCCGCGCCCGTGAGCCGCCGCAGCGCGCCAAACAGCGCGAGCCCCGTGGCGAGATGCAGCAGCAGGCTCGTGAGATGATGCCCGCCGGGCGCAAAGCCGTGCATTTGGAAATCCGCCAGCCGGGTCAGCAGCGTGAGCGGCTCCCAGTATTCCGCAGTCTCGCTGAAGCGCGTCAGATTCGTGGTGAAAGCCCACGCCAGCCCGCGCGCACTGAGGCCGGCTTCGAGCGCGCGGTTGTGATCCACGTAGCGGTCATCGTCGAAGCTGATGAAACCGTAGCGCACCGCCTGCCCGAAGATCAGCAGCGTCAGCACCGCCAGCGCGAGACAGACCGCCGCCGTGGTGCGGCGGCTCCACGCGGCGGTGGGTGGCTGGGTGCAGGCAGAGGAAAGCATCCCCCGCTGACATAGCGAAGATCGTGCCCGGTGCCGGAATGGGCGCGGGCTATTTCAGCTCCAGCGCCACGAGGTCGCCGTCGTTGTTGCGGCAGAAGACGCGGCCGTTGGCGTAAGTCGGCTGCACCCAGCAGCGTTTGCCGAGCACTTGCGCGCGGGACAGCAGTTTGAAGCCGCCGGGCGACGCCTCGCCGAGCACTAGCTCGCCTTTTTCCGTGAGGCAAATCAGCTTGCCATCCGCGAGCACGAGCGAGCCGCCGGCCACACTTTTTTCCTGCCACTTCACCGCGCCGCCCGCGAGGTCGAGGCAGGTCAGCAGCCCGCCTGAACCCGCCTGGCCGTCGAAGCCAAAAACGTGACCCTGAAAAACGACGGGCGAGTTGATGTGCTCCTTGAGGTTCTTGTTCCGCCAGCGCTCGGACACGCCGCTGCCCGTGACCTCGAAAAGCGCGCAGCCCGAGCCGTAGCCGGACGAGACGAAAATCTTGTCGCCCATGACCAGCGGCGTCGCGGCGTTCACGTCGTAGCTCGTCTTCCATTCACTGCGCCACAGCTCCTTGCCGTCTTTCAAATCGAGCCCCACAAGCTGCGACGCCTTGAGCACGACCACGGTCTTTTTCCCCGCAATGACCGCCACCACGGGCGACGCGTAGCCCGCGCTGTCGTCGCCGCTTTTCCACACCGTCGCGCCGGTCGCCTTGTCGAGCGCCACGGTCGAGGCGCCCTTCCCGCCGACATCGAGCAGCACGAGATTTCCCTCCACCGTCGGCGAACCCGCGAAGCCCCACTGCGGCCGCTTGCCCCCGAAATCCTTTTGATAGTGCTTGTACCAGGCCGGCTTGCCCGTCGCCGCATCAAGGCAGAAAAGATCGCCCTGATGGCTGACCGTATAGACGTGCGCGCCGTCCACCGTGGGCGTGGCCGCCGTGCCGCCTTCAAACATGCGCTTGTCCAAATCGAGCGGGTACTCGTGCTTCCACACCACCGCGCCGGTCGCCGCGTTGAGGCACCACACGACATCGTTGCCGCCAGTATTGCCCATCGTGAAAGCGTGCGGCCCGCTCACCGTCACAGACGAGGTGCCCGTGCCAACGCTCGCTTTCCAAAGCTGCTTCGGCCCGTCCTTCGGGATCGCCGCCGGCAGTTTTTCGGCGGAGACGCCATTGGCCGTCGGCCCGCGGTAGTGCGTCCAGTCAGCGCGGGCGTGTGCAACGAGGTGGCAGAATCCCGCGGCGAGCGCCGCGACGATGAGGGGATTCCGACGCGCGGAGAAATGGGTGCGGGTCATGGGCGTAACAGCTACGGGGCGCGGCGCGGCGAGTCAAACGTGCGGCGCGCGTCCGTCATCCCACAAACTTCCCTGGGTTCAAAATCCCCAGCGGATCGAGCGCAGCTTTGAGCGCGGCGTGGACTTCGCGGCTGACGGGCGTGGTCGCCTGCGGCCACCAGCGCGCTTTCGCCAGGCCGATGCCGTGCTCGCCGGTGATGACGCCGCCCCACGCGAGCACTTGCGCGAAAAGTTCGTCGAGCGCGACGCCAACTTTTTTCTGCACCGCCGCGTCGTCGTGGTAGTG
>JANXWQ010000178.1 GCA_025351065.1 Chthoniobacter sp.
CTTCGCCGGCGGCGGGTTTAAGCGCGGAAGCGTTTATGGCACCTCCGACCCGACCGGTTCGGAGCCGGATGCGGATCCGCTCACGGTCGAAAACATGGCCGCGACCGTCTATCACCAGCTCGGCATCGCGCCGGAAAAGAAACTCATCGCGCCGGGGAACCGCCCGATCGACATCGTCCGCAATGGCACTGTCGTTTCCGAGCTGCTGGCCTAAAGCCGTGCGCACATCACGCTTCTCCGAGCCGCAGGCGGCTCGGGTAGGGACGGCACCCCGTGCCGTCCGGGGCGAGCGCACCGAGGCGGCGGGTCTGCCGCTGGCGGGCACGGGTTCACGTTCGCGGACGGGAGCGGAGTCCCGTCCCTACCCGCGCGTCATATTTGCGTTGGCGATGCTCGCTGGTTGCAGCGCCGCGCAGGCGGCTTCGCCCACGCTTTCACACTTGGTGCCCGGCGGCGGGCAGCGCGGGACGGAAGTGGAAGTCGTCTGCGAAGGCGGACGGCTCGACGACGCCAAGGGGCTGCTTTTCTACGAGCATGGTTTGGAAGTGACGAGCGTCACCGAGGCAGCAGGCGGAAAGTTCAAGGCGAAGATCAAAATCGCGCCCGACGCCGCGCTCGGCGAGCACAGCGTGCGCGTGTGGACGGCGACGGGCGTGGGCGACATGCGCACGTTTTATGTCACGCCGTATCCGCTGGTGAAGGAGGCGGACGAAGCCAAGGACGCGGCGAAAAAGGATGAGCCGCAGGCCATTGCGCTGGGCACGACGGTGTGGGGTCAGATTCAGGGCGAGGACGTGGACCGGTTCGTGGTCGAGGCGAAAAAGGGGCAGCGCATCTCGGCGGAGGTCGTCGCCGTGCGGCTGCAGCCGCGTGAGATTTTTGACTCGATGCTCACGCTCACCAAGGCCGACGGCACCTTGCTCGCGGAGAATGACGACAGCTCGCTGTTGCAGCAGGATCCGGTGCTCAGCTTCGTCGCGCCCGAGGACGGAAAATACATCCTCGCGCTCAAGGACAGCACCAACGCCGCGCCCGGTGCCGGCCATTATCTTTTGCACGTCGGCTCGTTCCCGCGCCCGCTCACGGTCTATCCGGCGGGCGGTCAAGTCGGTGAGCAACTCAGCGTTACCTATCTCGGCGATGCCGCCGGCCCGCTGCCCGCGACGATCAAACTGCCCGCGCAGCCCGATCACCACTTCGCCGTTTTCCCCGAGCAAAACGGCCAGGTCGCGCCGTCACCGAACTGGCTGCGCGTGTCGCCTTTCCCGAACGTTCTAGAAGCCGAGCCGAACAACGCTGTGGACAAAGCGACCGCGACGGACAAGGCGCTGCCGCTCGCGTTCAACGGCGTGATCGGCGAAAAGGGTGACGTCGATTTTTTTAAATTCACCGCGAAGAAAGACCAGGATTTCGACGTGAATGTCTTCGCGCGCCGGCTGCGTTCGCCCCTCGATCCGGTGTTGGAAATCTACGACGAAAAGGGCAATCGGATTCAGCAGAACGACGACAGCGGCGGGCCGGACAGCTACCTCGGCTGGAAGGTGCCCGCCGACGGCAGCTACTGCATCGCGGTGAAAGATCAGCTCGGGCGCGGCGGGCCGACTTTCACCTATCGCGTCGAGGTCACGCCGAAGATCGCCGAAATCGCCGTGTGGCTGCCGGAGATGCAGCAAAACACGCAGGACCGGCAGACCATTTCCGTGGCGAAGGGCAACCGCTACGCCTCGCTCGTTAAAGTGAAACGCGACAACACCGGCGGCGACCTGACGTTCACGCCGAGCGCCCTGCCCGCAGGTGTCGTCATGAGCGCCGGTCCGATGCTCGGCGGCGTCGACACCATCCCCGTCGTCTTTGAAGCGGCGGCCGATGCCGCCGTGGCCACGCGCACTTTCGAGCTGATCGCCAAACAGACCGACGGCAAGCCGGTCGAAAGCCGCATCGCGCATCCCATCGACATCGTGGAAAACGGCAACAACGCCCCGTACTACCGCATCGTCGCGGATAAGCTCGCCGTCGCTGTCGCCGAGGAAGCGCCTTTCAAAATCAAACTCGTCGAACCGAAAGTCCCGGTCGCGCAAAGCGGCTCGATGAGCCTGAAAGTCGTGGCCGAGCGGAAGGCGGATTTCAAAGGCAAGATCAACCTCGCCCTGCTCTACGCGCCGCCAGGCATCGGCACCGCGGGCTCGGCGGAGATCAAGGAAAACGAGAACGAAGGCATCGTCCCGCTCAGCGCGAACGGCGACGCGCAGGTGAAGAAATGGAAGATCACCGTGGTCGGCTCGACGGACGTTGGCAAAGGCCCGGTCTGGGTTTCCACGCAGCTCGCCGATCTCGAAATCATCCCGCCATTTCTCGGCGGACAAATCGTCCGCACCTTTGTCGATCAGGGCGACAAGACCGTCGTGACCGTGAAGCTCCAGCAGAAAGCGCCGTTCGAGGGGAAGGCGAAAATCCAGCTCCTCGGGCTGCCCAACAAAGTCACCGCCGCCGACCGCGAAATCACCAAGGACGACACCGAGGTGAAGTTTGAAGTGCAGGCGGACCTCACGAGCCCGGTCGCGCGCCACGGCTCGCTTTTCTGCCAGGTCGCCGTGCCGCAAAACGGCGAGGTGATTTTGCAGACCTTCGGGCAGGGCGGCATCCTGCGCGTTGACCCCGCCGCCAAGACCGCAGCGAAGTAGGAAAAAAAATGAAATCGAAATCCCGTAACCCGCAATCCAAACGCCAGCGCGCGCAGCAGCACGTGAAGTGGGTGCTCGGCGCATGCGTCGCCACCGCGCTGGGCGGGGCGGGCATCGTCAGCCTGCTGACCTCCGCGCCCTCACCCGCCCGGGCCGAGGGCGAGGTCGTCGCCGCGGAGCCGCCCCTCAGCACGCCGACCGCGCCGCCCACCGGCCCGTTCACGCTCGATGTTTTCCCCGGCGACGTGAACCTCAAGACGGCGCGCGCCGTGCAGTCGCTCGTTGTCCGCATCACCGAGCAGAGCGGCGTGCAGCGCGAAGTCACCGGCCAGGCTGCGTTCACTTTCGCCGACCCGGCGAAGGCGAAAATCGATAAGGGCATCGTCGCCCCGCTGGCCGATGGCGACACCACTTTGAAAGTCGCTTACGCCGGCCAGTCCATCGATGTGCCGGTGAAAGTGGCCGACGTGCAGGCCGATCCCGCGATCTCTTTCCGCCGCGATGTCATGCCCGTCTTTCTCCGCTCCGGCTGCAACTCCGGCGGCTGCCACGGCTCGGCACGCGGCCAGGACGGCTTCCGCCTTTCGCTCTTCGGCTATGACCCCGAGGGCGACCACTTTCGCCTCACGCGCGAACTCGCCGGACGCCGCATCAACCTCGCGCTGCCCGCCGATTCCATGCTCCTCACGAAATGCGTGGGCGACGCGCCGCACACCGGCGGCAAGCTGTTTGAAAAGGACAGCCAGTACGCGAAGACGCTCATCCGCTGGCTCGAAGCCGGTGCGCCCAACGACCCGCCGACCGAGCCCACCTGCACGGGCGTCGAGATTTTGCCGAAGCGCATGGTGCTCGAAAGCCCCGGCCAGACGCATCGCGTCACCGTCCGCGCCACCTACTCCGACGGCACGCAGCGCGATGTCACGAACCTCGCGCTTTTCCTCACGAGCAACGAGGGCTCCGCGAAAATTTCCAAGGACGGCACCATCACCACCGGTCAGCGCGGCGAGGCTTTTGTCATGGCGCGGTTCGCCACGCACACCGTCGGCTCGCAGGTCATCGTTATTCCGAGGGATTTGAAATTCGAGTGGCCGCAGACCGCCGAGCGCAACTACATCGACACGCTCGTCGATCAAAAGTTGCGCGATCTCCGCATCACGCCGTCCGAGGTTTGCAACGACGAGACCTTCCTGCGCCGCGCCCAGATCGACATCACCGGCGTGCTCGCCACGAGCGATGAGGTGGCGAAATTCGTAGCCGATCCTGACCCACAGAAGCGTGAGAAAAAGGTGGACGCGTTGCTGGCGAAGAATGAGTTCACCGACCTCTGGGCGCTGAAATGGAGCGAGCTGCTGCAGATCCGCACCGAGCAAAACAACGGCGGCTACAAGGCCACGCTCGGTTACTACAACTGGATCCACGAGCAGCTCGAAAAGAACGTGCCCATCAACCAGGTCGCCGCGCAACTCATCGCCGCGAGCGGCAGCAATCTCGAAAACCCGGCGGCGAACTACTACCAGATCGAAACCGATCCGCTGAAGCTCGCGGAAGACACCGCGCAGGCTTTCATGGGCATCCGCATCCAGTGCGCGCAGTGCCACAACCATCCCTTCGACCGCTGGACGATGGACGATTACCGCGGCTTCGTCGCCTTTTTCACCCAAGTCGGACGCAAGCCCGGCGAAGACCCGCGCGAGAAAATCATTTTTGACCGGCACGACGGCGAGTCGAAACACCCCGTCGGCGACCGCGTAGTGCCGCCGAAATTTCTCGGCGGCGACGCCCCCGACACGAAGACCGTGGACCGCCGCGAGGCGCTCGCGAAGTGGCTGTCCGCGCCGGAGAATCCCTACTTCGCGCGACACATGGCGAACCTGATGTGGGCGCAGTACATGGGCCGCGGGATTATCGAGCCGGTCGATGACGGACGCGTTTCCAACCCCGCGTCGAACCCCGAACTCCTCGCTGCGCTGACCAAAAAACTCGTCGAGTACAACTACGACATGCGCAAATTCGTCCGCGACATCTGCAACTCGCGCACCTACCAGACCAGCACGCGGCAGAATGACACGAACCTCACCGACCAGCGCAACTTCGCCCACGCCACCATTCGCCGCATGCGCGCCGAAGTGCTGCTCGACTGCATCTCGCAAGTCACCGAGACGAAGGAAAAATACAAAGGCCTGCCCACCGGCGCGCACGCGGTCGAGATCGCCGACGGGCGCACCACGAACTACTTCCTGACGACCTTTGGCCGCACCACCCGCGAGACGCTTTGCGCCCGCGAAGAAGTCGGGCCGACGCTTTCGCAGGCGCTGCATTTCATCAACGGCGACACCGTCGAAAACAAGATCGCCGCCGGTGAGGTCATCAAAAAATTGCAGGGCGAAAAGAAGACGCCGCGCGAGATTACGCAGGAGCTTTACGTCCGCTGCTTTGGCCGCCAGCCGACCGAGGACGAGCTCCGCAAGCTCGAACCCATGTGGGGCGTGACCGAGCAGCAGCCCGCCGTTTTCAACGACGTCTTCTGGGCGCTGCTGAATGCGAAGGAATTCATGTTCAACCACTGAGCCGCGGTGAAAAAGCTCGCGTCATTTTCCGCTCTCCTCGCCGCCTCCATCGCGGCCCGCGGGCAGGTGCCGGACAAGGTCAATTACAACGACCACGTCCTTCCCATTTTCCGCAACTCCTGCCTGAACTGTCACAACCCCGACAAGAAAAAGGCCGGACTCGACCTCTCGACCTTCCAAGGCGCGATCACTGGCAGCGAGAACGGCAAGGTGCTCAAATCCGGCGACGGCGCGGGCAGCCTGCTCATCAAATGCGTCATGCCGGACGGCGACCCGAAGATGCCGCCGAAAGGCGACCGGCTGCCGGAAACCGAAATCGCCATCATCAAAAAGTGGATCGACGGCCAACTCCTCGAAACCGCCGGCGGCAAGGCCATCGCCGCCGCGGCCAACAACGTCCAGGTCGCCGTCGTTTCGCTCACCCGTCCCGACGGCCCACCGCCGATGCCGCATGACCTGCCGCTCGACCCCGTCGTCCACACGTCGAAAACGAACGCGCTCACCGCGCTCGGTGCGAGCCCGTGGGCGCCGCTCGTCGCGCTCGGCGGGCAGAAGCAAATCCTGCTCTACAACACCGAAACGCTCGAACCGCTTGGCGTGCTGCCTTTCCCCGAGGGCTTCCCCACGATCATCCGCTTCAGCCGCAACGGGCAGCTCATCCTCACCGGCGGCGGGCGCGGCGGAAAGTCGGGCAAGGTCGTCATCTGGGACGTGCAGACCGGCGCGCGCATTGCCACCGTCGGCAATGAATTCGACCAGGTGCTCGCCGCCGACCTCAGCGCGGACCAGCAATTTGTCGCCCTCGGCGGGCCGGCGAAGCTGGTGAAAATCTACGCCACCAAAGACGGACGCCTCGTTCACTCCATCAAAAAACACACCGACTGGGTGACCGCGATTTCTTACTCGCCCGATGGCAAGCTCGTCGCCAGCGCGGATCGCAACGGCGGCGTCATCGTTTGGGAAGCCGACAAGGGCAAGGAATACAACGTCCTCGCCGGGCACAAGGGCGCGGTCACGGGGCTGTCGTTTATGACCGGCGTCGTCGCCTCCGCGAGCGAGGACGCGACGATCAAACTGTGGGACGTGAAAGAGGGCAAAGAGATCAAGAGCTGGGCCGCGCATCCGGGCGGCGTGCAAAGCGTGGACTTCACGCCCGACGGGCGGCTCGTCTCGTGCGGACGCGACAAGATCGCGAGAGTCTGGGACCAGACGGGCAAGCAACTCATGGCCAGTGAGGCATTTGGCGACATCGCGCTGCGCGCGGAGATGGCTGGCGAGCGCATCGTCGCGGGCGACTGGAGCGGCGAGGTGCGCGTGTGGTCGCTCGACGGCAAGCGCGTCGGCGACCTGAACCCGAACCCGCCCACCATCGCGGAACGGCTCGCCGCCGCGACGAAGCAGATTACCGATGTGCAGGCGTCGGTGCCCGAGTTGCAAAAGCAGATCGCCGCCGCCGAGGAGAAGCTCAAAGCCGAGATGGCAGGCAACGAGGAAAAGCGCAAAGCCGAGATGCTCGCCGCCGAGGAGAAAAAGAAGGCCGACATCGCCGCGGCGGAAACGAAGCGCAAGGAAGCGCTGGTCGGCGTCGAGGCGGCGAAGGTCGCGCCGCAGCAATTGGAAAAGCGCATCGCCGACATCAATGCGGCGATGATTCCGCTGCGCGCCGCGCGGGATTCCGCCGCTAGCGTGGCGGATGCGGCGGCGAAGATTCTCGCTTTCAAGCAAACGCAGAACGCGCCGGCCACCGAGATTGCTGAGGCCAACAAGGAAGCTGTCACTCGCATTGCCGCGCGTGATGCGGCGCAAAAAATCGTGGACGCGAAGAAGGCCGAAGTCGCGCAGGCCGAAGCCGCCGTCACGACGGCCAAGGCCGAGCAGCCCGCGAAAATCGCCGCCGCCGAGAAAGCCGTGCAGGACATCGCCGCGCAAATCACCGCGCTCCAGCAGGCACCCGCCGCGCCGCCTGCCGCGCCGGTGGATTCGCCGGTGGCGCAGGAGATTGCGAAGGCGAAAGCCAGCATCGCGGCAAGTTCGGCACAGATCGCCGCCGCGCAGGCCGAACTCGACAAATGGCGCGGCGCGCAAGTGCTGCAAAACGTCCACAACGCCCGCCAGATGGTCGCCGACAAACAGGCGCTCTACGACGGCCTCGTGCAGGCCGTGAAGGACGCGCCTCTCGCCATCGAGCGCGCGCACGGCGACCTCGCCGCCGCGGAAAAAACCACCGCCGAAGCCCCCGCGAAGCTCAAGGAAAAGGAGACGCTTTTCGCCGAAGCCCAGCAGGCCGCGACCGCGAAAAAAGCCGCGCTCGACACCGCGCAGGCCGGCGTAACCGAAAAGGAAAAAGCGCTCAAGGCGCTGATCGACGCACCCAAGACCGCGCCCGCGCCTGCCGCCCCGAACCTCGACGCTCTCGCGAAGAAAGTCGCCGACCTCAACGCCGAAATCGCCAAACGGCGCGAAGTCCGCATGACCAAGACCGCCGGGACGCCCGAGTACAAGGTGGAGGACGATAAAGTGCAGGCCATCAAGCCCGAAATCGCCGCCGCCCAAGCCGCGCTCGACGTCGCTAAAGGTGGCACACCCGCCGCACCCGCCGCACCCGACCCCAAGCCCGCGAAAGACGAACTCGCCAAAGCCACGGTAGCCCTCAACGCCGCGAAAGCCGACGCGAAACCCGCCGAAGTGAAACTCGCCGCCGCCGAAAAAGCCCTCGCCGCCCTGCGCAAAGAAGTGGAAGCCGCCACTCAGCTTGCTGCCAAGCTCCGCAAAGATTTGCCTGCTATCGAAAAGACCGCGCTTGCGGCCAAAGCCCAGGCCGAGAACGACGCGCAGATTGCCGCGCGCGAAGTCGAGGCCGCGAAAGTGGAAGCCGAAAAACGCCGCGCCGCCTACGAAACCCTCAAGGCCGGCACACCCAAATCCGCCGCCCTCAGCCCGCCTGCCGCGCAGCTTTGAACGGATGGATGGAAACGCGCGGCAGACGGTGATGCCGCTTGCGGCCCATCGTAAACCCCCTGCCGTCATTCTGAAGGCAGCCATTGGAGGGCTTTGCGACAATGGCGGAGTGAAGAACCGCTGACTCTACCGCGGGCGGAGGCGGCGGGAATTATTGCGCATCTTCACTTCCGCCTCCTCCGCCCGTTTCTGTCAGCGATTTGCCCCACCGTCCCATAGGCACCTCGCGGACGCGGTTTTCACTACGTTTCGCCCCCGCCTGCGCCCGCGGCGAAACTCCGTTCAGGATGACCGTGTTTTTTTTGACCGCTGCGCGGAGCAGCCGCCCGCCCGCTGGGGAACCTGGCAGGTTCCCCTACAGCCGCCACGCGCTACGCTTTCACCATGAAGCCCAGATTGCCCCAGCGCGCCCAGTGGGTGTGCTGCGTTTTGCCCTCCACGGAGACGCCGCCCCAGTCGTGCGTGTAGGTCTTCGAGATGAAATCCACGAACGAGGCGTTCATGTTCACATCGTGCGAGACGAGCAGCCCGCCGGGGCGCAGGCGCTTCCAGAAGTGTTTGAATTCCCAGTACTGGTGCTTGTAGCGGTGCATCGAGTCGTGCAGGAAAAAATCAATCGCGCCCGGCCCGAGCTGCTCGCGCATGAAGCCGCGCACATTGCCCGGACTCGGCACGAACGGCCCGCGCAACTCGTCTGGGATCATGCTGCCGATCTGCATCGTGGTGTCGTATTCCACGCCGTAGAGCTTGCCATCGGTCACGCCGGCATCGTGCATCCCCTTGAGGATGAAAGACGACGCCATGCCGACGTTCGCGCCCGTCTCCACGGCGATGCGCGGGCGGAAGGTGCGCACCAGCGCGTAGAGCAGCGAGCAATCCATCTGCCCCATCGAGCTCTTGCTGCCGAGCCGCTCTTTGCGCTCCAGCATTTGCGCCATGAAAGGGCCAGTCTTCATCTCCATGACGGTCTGCATGAGGGTGAACCAGTTTAATTCTTGAGCGGGCATGGGGATTGGGCGGCAGTGCCTAGCAGGGATACGCGGCGGATAGAAAGCGGGATTTTTTCCGCGGCTCGCGGCAGAAGTGCCCGCAAAAGACGCGAAAGCACGCGAAAAAAGAACGCGGGGAAGTAGCCCGCAAGCTCCGCTCTTTGTTTCGCGTGCTTTCGCGTTTTTCGCGGGCCATCCAATCTGCCAGAACCGGCCGCCTTCACTCCCACGACTGCCCGTAGAGCGCCTTGATTTCCGCGGGCGTGAGCGCGCGGTTATAGACGCGCACTTCGTCGATCGCGCCGTCGAAGTTCTGCCATTCGCCTTCGTCCACGCCGCCGATGCTCATCCACATTTTGTCGGTCGGATAATTCACCGTCTCGCCGGTGCGCGCGCGATCCACGATCTCGCCGTTCACGTAGAGTTTCAGCGCGCCCATCTTCGGCGAGAGTTTTTCGAGCGTCCCGGCGACGAAATACCAGGTGTCAGGCGCGAGGATTTTCGGCGAGTCCACGGCGACGTGCTGATTGAGCATTTTTTCGCCTGTCGGCGAGAGTTTGATCTCGTTGTCGAAGACCGTGAACACTGGCTTACCGGTCACGGAGCGGTCGGTACGAAACTCGAGTGTGCCGTCCGTATCCAGGTGCAAATCCCACGGGTCGCGGCCGTACTGGCGGTCGCCGAACCACGCGATTTGCGAGCCCCAGCGCGGCGCGATGCTCGTGTATTTCACCCAGGCGGTGACGGTCAGGGTTTCTTTCAAATCGAGGTCGGGCGTGACCGGCAGCGTCACGGAATCCCACGACACCGCCCGCGCGCTCGACGGATTTTTGCGCAACTGCACCGCCTGCCCGCGCACGCCGGTGACGAAACTCGCACCGCCGCGCAGCCGGCCATCATGCCCGCGCCCGCTGGTGTCGGTGGCGTCGGCGTGGTCGAAATTCCAGTAGCCCACGAGGCCGTCCACGGGCACCGGCGGGATTACTGCGCCGACGGCGGGCGGCACTGCACCGGGATATTTTTCCACCGGCGCGGGCGTGATGACGGGCGCTGGCGCGGGCACTGTCAGCGAAGTCTTGATGACCGGCGCGAGCGTCACATTGCCGCTGCGCGCGACCTGCTGGAGACCCTTGCTGAGCGGGTTCTCCGGGCTCAGCGGATCGCCGAGCACGCGCGCGAGTTTCAGCAGCGCTTCGGGGTTCGGCGTGCCCTCGGTCACGGCGGGATAAAGCACGACGCCGTACACTTTCACGTCGCCCGAGACGCGGCGGAGCACGATTTTTTCGGCGGTCGGATATTTGCGCAGCGGGATGATGAAAGTGTCCGTCACCGCCTCCTTGCCGACCTCCACGAGATTGCCAAAGAGATCCACATCCACCACCCGGCCCTGCGCATCGAAAAGCTGCACCGCGATGTCCGCCGTCTCGCCCGCGTCGAAAAGAATCGTGGTCACGAGGTCTTCATTCATCCGCGTCCGGTCGATGCCGATGACCACGCGGCCCACGCCCGTCGCCGCCTCCGCTCCGGCCTGCCAGCAGCGCGGCTCCGCGGTGAAACGCCCGCCCTGCTGCTCGACTTTTGCGACCCACGCTGGCACTTCCGCCGCCGCCAGCGCACCCACTTTTTCCAACTCCGGCCCGAAACTCAGCTCCGCCACCTCCGGCTGCACCGGTGCGGCGACGGCGACGAGCCGCAGCGCGAACGCCGCGATGAAACAAACCGGCAACGGGGAGGGACGCATAAGAATGCCGAGTGTCGCGAGATTCGCGCCCGTGGCAACCTTCCGCTTTGGCCCCGGCCGCAGGGCTGGCGGCGGCGGGACTCGAACCCGCACGGGGTTTTCACCCCAGCAGATTTTAAGTCTGCTGTGTCTGCCTTTTCACCACGCCGCCGGGCGTGCGGCACGGTGCGGGCGGGGGGCCGGGGAGGGCAAGAATTTTCGGGCCGGGAAAAGCGTCCGTCGCCCGGCTGAGGCGCACGCTTGCCCGCCGGGCGGTGCGTGACGCAACATGAGCGCACCATGATGCTTCGCCCGCCGACTTGTGTGATTGAAAATGTGCAGCCGCTCGTCGAGGGCGGGCGCTACCCGGTGAAGCGCGCGGTGGGCGAGGACATCGCGGTCGAGGCGGATGTTTTCAAGGACGGGCACGACCTCGTCAGCGCGGTGCTGAAATGGCGGCAGCGCGGCGCGGCGCGCTGGTATGAGACGCCGATGACGCCGCTCGCAAACGACCGCTGGCGCGGGACGTTCGCGGTGTTTGAAAACGCGGTCTATGAATTCACCGTCGAGGCGTGGGGCGACACGTTTCTTTCGTGGCAGCATGAGTTTGAGCTGAAGTTCGCGGCGGCGCTGCCGGACTTGAAAAGCGAGACGCTGGAGGGCGCGGGCTTCGTGGCAAAGGCGGCGCGGCTGGCGCAGGAGGCCGGGCAGAAACGCGACGCTGAGCGGCTGCTCGTGCTGGCGGATAAAATCCGCGCAGGCACGCCGGCGGATGTGAACGCGCTGGCCCATTCGCCGGAGCTGGAGGGGCTGATGACGGCGTACCCGGATCGCAGCGAGAGTGCGGAGTATTTGCTGAACAGGCCGGCGCTGGTGGAGCTGGTGGACGCGGGCGCAGCGGCCGAGGCCGCGCCGGAAGTTTCCCCGGCGGCGAAGAAGGCGAAGGCGACGCGGAAGAAAAAGGAGGTGGTGAGTGCGACGCCGCGCTATCCGCTGGTCTATGTCGATCGTCCGCGTGCGCTGTTCTCGCAGTGGTATGAGTTTTTCCCACGCTCGGCGGAGGGGCGTGGTGACAAAGGCTCTACGTTCCGGGACTGTCTCCCGCGCATCGACGATGCGCAGGCGATGGGTTTTGACGTGATCTATTTTCCGCCGATCCATCCCGTCGGCGTCACCGCGCGCAAAGGCCGCAACAACGCGGTGACGTGCCAGCCCGGTGAGCCCGGCGTGCCTTACGCCATCGGCAACCGGCACCAGCAATGCCCGAACGGTGGCGGGCACAAAGACGTGGCACCGGAGCTGGGGACGCTCGCGGATTTCGACTGGCTCGTGAAAGAAATCCACGCGCGCGGGATGGAGCTGGCGCTCGACTTCGCGCTGAACTGCTCGCCCGATCATCCCTACGTCCACGCGCACCCGGACTGGTTTTACCAACGGCCCGACGGGACGATCAAATACGCGGAGAACCCGCCGAAAAAATATCAGGACGTGTATCCGCTGAACTATCACAACGCCGACTGGCGCTCGCTCTGGAGCGAGATCGCGAGCGTGGTCGAGTTTTGGTGCGAGCGCGGCGTGCGCATTTTCCGGGTGGATAATCCGCACACGAAACCCGTGGCGTTTTGGGAATACCTCATCACCCGCGTGCAGCAGCGTTTCCCCGACGCCATCTTTTTGAGCGAAGCCTTTACCCGGCCAAAAATGATGAAGGTGCTGGCGCGCGCCGGCTTCACCCAGAGCTACACCTACTTCACCTGGCGCAATACGAAGCAGGGCCTCACGGAATACTTCACCGAGCTCACGCACAGCGAATGTGCCGAGACCATGCGCCCGAATCTGTGGCCGAACACGCCGGACATTCTGCCCAGCTTCCTGCAATTCGGCGGACGCCCCGCGTTCCTCATCCGGGCGGTGCTCGCGGCCACGCTCTCGCCGATCTACGGCATCTATTCCGGCTTCGAGCTTGGCGAAAACACCGGGCTCGAAAGGAAGCCGTGCGACGCTGCGGGCGACGTGCGCCATTTCCTCCACCTCTGCGACAACGACTACAAGCAGCTCGCCCGCGAAGAATATCTCGACTCCGAGAAATACCAGTGGAAGGAGCGCGACTGGAACGCGCCGGGAAACATCAAAGCCACGATCACCCAGCTCAACCGCATCCGCCGCGAAAACCGCGCGCTCCAGCAGGTTCGCAATCTGCGCTTTCACCACGCCGACAACGACCTCGTCCTCTACTTCGTGAAGATGACCGC
>JANXWQ010000599.1 GCA_025351065.1 Chthoniobacter sp.
CTGGCCGCCTTAGAGGGCGGCTTTGCCATCGAGCGCCAGCTCAGCGGTGAAACGGGCTGGCCAACGATAGCTACCGTGGAGGCAAGCAAAGCCGATCTTAGCGATTTGCTGCATTTCACCGATCCGAACCCGGTCCTCGGCAAAATCCACAACTACCGCGTGCGCTATACCTATGGCACCGGTTCCGCCGCGCGCCGTTCCGCGTCTTCCAATCCCGTCAGCCTTACCGGCTGGCAGGACATCGCCGGCGCCGGCATTCCCGAGTGGTGGATTTTGCCGAGGACCGGGTTCGGGTCGGTGAAATGCAGCAAATCGCTAAGATCGGCCTTGCTTGCCTCCACGGTAGCTATCGTTGGCCAGCCCGTTTCACCGCTGAGCTGGCGCTCGATGGCAAAGCCGCCCTCTAAGGCGGCCAGGCCGAGCGGCCATTGCAGGGTGATCGCTCCTGTGGTGGCACTCACCGCACCCGTCAGGCCCGCCGGGGTGGGCAGCGCGAACCAAGTGATGAGATTGGTCGTGTTATAGGGCGATTCCTCATCGGTCTCCTCGTCGTAGAGCCAGTAGTCCACGCCGTCGCGGGCATAGGTGTCGGCCTGGAAAAGATAGGCGGAACTGTGCCACGCGGTGGCGTTGGAGGCGAGCGAGGTCCATTCAGTCGTGCTGCGCGCCGTGACTGGGAAATCCGATCCGTCGCGCTGCCGGAGGCGGAGCCGCGGGGCCGTGTCGAGCGCCCAGCGGGAAAGGGAAATCTCCAGCACTTTCGGCTTCACCCTTGCCTGCAGGCCGAGGTCGCGCGCGTAGTTGGTGATATTGCCGACGCTCAGGGGCAGGCTCCAAGCCTGATCCGCGGCGGCGTTGGTCAGCGACCAGTCGCCCACGGCTCCGGTGTAGGCCAGCGAGAGCGTCCAAGTCTTTTCCACCGCCGTCCACGTGGTGCCGGGGTGCCACACATCGGCGAAGCTGCGGGTGGCCGGCGCGGAAGGAGCAAGCGGGTAAGAGGCTCCAGCGGGAGATGTCAGGGTCAGTCCGGCGTCCGGCTCCGGCCCGGCTACTTTGAGGGAAAAGGTGAACTGCCCCGGAGTTCCTGCGGGGAATGCCCCGGCGGTTCCACCGAGCTGCACCCAGCCATCGAGCACCCAGATCTGGCCCTGGGAAAACATTTCGGTTCCGCCCGCGGTCTGCGCCACGAGGTTGAAAAGTTCCGCGGGATCGACTTGCGCGGTGACGGTGAAATAACTCAGGAAATTCGGCGTGTGATCGGGAGCGTAGTCTTCGTAACTCAGAATCGGGCGGGCGGCCGCCGGGCCCGGCGTGGTCGCGGAGAATGAGCTGGGCTGGGAGACAGTGAAGGACTGCGCGGAGCGCGTGCCGGCAATGCCGAAGGTCACGGGGACGCGATTGACTGCGGCGGCCGGCAGGGCGAGCGACCAGATTTTGGGAGTGGTCGAATTCGCCAGCGCGGAGGTCAGGGTAAAGACGGGCGTGGTGGAGTAGTTGTCGATGTTGCGCGTCAGCCAAAACTGAGCCCCCACGGCGATGACACCCGTGACTTTGGCCGCCCCGGCGGGGATGACCTTGGTTCCGGCATTGACGGTGGTGGTCGTCAGACCTGGACTGACCGCCGCCGGCCACAAGGTCATGGCGGCGGGCACCTGCCCTGGAATCTGATAATGCAAGACGTAGAGGTTATTCAACTCAGCGGCCGGGAGGTAAAAGGTGACGCTGGCGAGGGGATAGACCGAGTAGTCATGCACCCACGGGGCCCCGCTGACATTGGTCTGGTTGAGCGGGGCTGTGGTGCCGTCGGTGCGGTCAGCGAGGCTGAAATCGCCCGCCCCCACCGAAGCCGAGCCGGTGAACCAATGCAACGGCACCGGCGTCCCCGCCGTGCCATTGCTGTAGGTGCCAAAGGTGCAGTAACCCGCGGTGACCGGGCTCCAGGCACCCGCCGGGCTGCCCGCGACCAAGGCATGCCCGAGGCGGGCCTCGGGGATGGTGAAATAGCGGGTGGGGATGCTGCCGAGCTGCCGCCACGCGACATTGCGGAGATCTTCCCCCGGCCCCGGAGTGCCTGGGCGGTAACATTCCTCATTGGCCGTCATGTCCACCAGCCACCAGTCGAAACACGCAAACGGCACGGACACATAGGTATAGTAAGTGTAGGTGTAATTGGTTCCAGGATAAGTATAGACAAAAGGCGTGGAAACGGAAGAAGACGGCGTATAGGCCGTGACCAGCAGCGATCTCATGGCCGTATCGCCCACGACGTTCGACGCGGTCACGAAACCCATGGAATTGGCGGACTGCGTATACCTGGCACCAGCCGCCGTAACACGCCATTGGAAGGAGAAATAATGCCCCGCCCGCTCCAGCGGCACCTCAAAGCCCGCCGACCCGGCCGGTGCGCGCATCGTCGCGGACGGGCCGCTCGGGTAATACACCGGGTAGGAGTAACTGGGGTACTGGCCCTGCACCCGCGGCGGAAAAAGAGCGGCCAGGAGCAGGCCGGTGGCGAGAAGCAGGGGGAGGAAGCGGCGGGTGGTGGTGCTCATAGCTGGGGAGGTGGGCGCTGAGGACAATGCGGATGGAAAGCGGAGCGGGGCGAGCGAATCACAACCCCTGAGCCGAAACTTGGGCCGATGGGGAAAAGCACTGCAACTCTGTGCAAAAGCCAGCCGGGCACCAAAGGTAAATGGCGACGAGGGTGCGAGCGCCGTGCGGGGCGGCGGGAAATACCGGCTGGGACTCGATGTTGCGGGAGGACATACAAACTAACCACTCACTTCGGACACGAGTTGATTGAGGGAGATATGGAGCCGCGTCAAATCTGTTTTTTGAGAAATCTTTTCCATTTTTCGCTCATCTATAAGACATGGCGTGCCTCCGGTGCTGAGTTGCAGATCACCCGCTTGGGAAAAAAGCGGGTCGGATTTTTTCTCCGCGGGTCTGCATGGGAAAAAAGCAGGTCGGATTTTTTCTCCGCAGGTCTGTTCCGAAAAAAAGCGGGTCGGGGTTTTTCTCCGCGAGTTTGCTTTTGGAAAGAGCGGGTCGCATTTTTTCTCAGCGGGTTTGCTTGGAGGGGATCTAAAAAAGCGCGTCGCTGCAGGGGAAGCTGACAGCTTCCCCTACAGCGACGCCGGCTGTTTTTAGACGCCTTCGTAAAAAAAGCGGATCGCTTTTCCACCCGTCCGCACGGCACACGGCCAGACACAATCGCAGGGGAAAGGAAGCTGGCATGCTTTTGGCTAAATGACTTTCAATCCGCTGTGACTGTCAATTCCTGACAGCCATTGAAGCGGCCAAACCAAAGGCGGCCCGCCAAGGGCCAGCCCGTAAGTCCCAAACAAAACTATGAACAATACAACCAATGGCTTCTATGCGCGGGTCGCGCTGAGCTTCGCGCGGAAGGTCGATACCGACCTCATCGCGTTTGTCCGCAATGTCATCGCCCTGATGACCGGCAATGCCCAATACCCCGCACCCGCGCCCACACTCGCGGCGCTGACCACCTCGGTGAATGCCTTTGAGACGGCGGTGCATGAGGCGCTCAACGGTGGCAAGATCGTCATCGCCACGCGCAATGCCGCGCGGGTGGAGCTGCTGGCGCTGATGCGCCAGCTCGCCGCGTATGTGCAGGGCAACTGCCAGGCCGACCTGCTGCTGCTGCTCGGCTCGGGCTTTGCCGCGGTGCGCGCGCCCTCGCGGGTGGGCGTGCTGCCCGCGCCGCAGAATCCGCGGCTGACCTACACGGATAAAAGCGGGGAGCTGCTGCTGAAATTCGACCGCGTGACGAATGCGGCGAACTACTCGGTGCAGACCGCGCCGGAGGCCACCGGGCCGTGGGCCGACGAGGACATCTCGACCGCCTCGCGCGTGGTCATCGGCGGACTCACGCCGGGCGAGGTGCTGTGGGCGCGCTGCTGCGCGAATGGCTCCGCCGGGGCCAGCGAATGGAGCACGCCGGCCACGGCGATGGCGATTTGAAACGGGAAGTCTCTCCCGAAAATCCAAGGCGCGCCGGAGCAATCCGGCGCGTCTTTTTTTGCCTCGTGCCTGGAGCGCGGTGGCGTGGAGAGAGCGGAGTTTTGACCGGCGGACATCTCACGCCTTCCCATCCCGGCGAATCCGTCTAAATTCCCCGCCCACTCATGGAGAATCTTTACGACGTAGCGATCATCGGCGGCGGCCCGGCGGGCAGCACGGCGGCGATCCTGCTCGCGCAAAAGGGGCGGCGCGTGGTCGTCGTCGAGCGGGAGAAATTTCCGCGCTTTCACATCGGCGAATCCCTCCTGCCGTACTCGCTCACGGCCTTTGACCGGCTCGGCATCCGCGCGCAGCTCGAGGCGGGCGCGATGCAGAAGCACGGCGGCGAAATCGCCACGGCCTGCGGCCAGCGCGCGGTGAAGTTTTATTTCAAGGACGGCTTCCGCCTGCGCCACCACAACGCCTACCAGGTCGAGCGCGCCGACTTCGACCAAATGCTCCTCGACCGCGCCCGCGAGACCGGCGCGGAGGTGCGCGAGGAGACCGCCGTGGAGGCGCTGGCGTGCGATGC
>JANXWQ010000602.1 GCA_025351065.1 Chthoniobacter sp.
GCTTTCGCTGAAATCGTATCGCTCGCGATGGCGAATGGCAATGCTGACCGGGAATGGGCAGCAATGACGGACGCTCATTGAAATTTCCTTGTTTCCGCCGCGACGAACTGGCTACACCGTTCGGCATCCCCGGCACCAACGCCATCGCCGCGCTGACTATCGCTTCGGATATGAACAGACCAAGACCGGCAAGGATCTGGTCATCTGGGTGAACAAGACTATCAATCTTACTGCCATTGAAGACCATAGCGTCGCGATCTCCATTGTCCCACACCCATGAAAAAATATAACCTGCTTACGAATGTGCTGATCCTGCTCGGCGGTCTGATGCTGCCATGCACGCACACGCTTTCCGCCGCCGGTGAAGCGAAGACATTGGAGGTTCCCGACTTTACCAAAGGCGATGCGATCCCTGACGGAGCGAGTCACGATTGGAATCTGGGCGCCACTGGCGCACGCGGGTGGATGGTTAGCGACAAGATGGTGACCACGGATGCACGGCAAATTCGCATCACGAAGGTCGAGGAGAACTCTCCCGCCGCGGGAGTTTTGGCGGTGAGCGACGTGATTATGGGAGTTGGCGGCAAACCCTTTACCTACGACCCGCGCACGGAGCTGGGCAAGGCGCTTACCGAGGCTGAGAAAGACGCGAATCGCGGCAACCTGTCGCTCATCCGCTGGCGGGATGGTAAGACAGATACCGTCACGCTGAAGCTCCAGATTCTCGGCAGCTACAGCGCCACGGCTCCCTTCGATTGCCCGAAGTCGAAGCGCATTCTCGAACAGGGTTGCAAGGCTTTGGCGGCACGGGTGGCCGCGGGGAACGAACGCCAGGAGCCAATCACCCGGTGCCTGAACTCGCTGGCGCTGCTCGCGAGCGGCAACCCCGATTACATCCCGCTCGTCCGCAAGGAGGCTCAATGGGCATCCGGCTTTACCTCCAGCGGCATGCAGACCTGGCGCTACGGCTACGTCATCATGCTGCTCTCCGAGTATATGATGGCCACCGGCGACCAGTCGGTCATGCCCGGTCTGCGGCGTCTCGCGCTGGAAGCGGCCCATGGCCAGAGCGCCGTGGGTTCGTGGGGCCACGGCTTCGCGCTCCCCGACGGACGGCTCGGCGGCTATGGGATGATGAACGCGCCGGGTTTGCCGCTGACCACGTCGCTGATTCTCGCCCGTGAAGCCGGACTCAAGGACCCCGCCGTGGACCTTGCCATCGAACGCAGCGACCGGCTGCTCCATTTCTACATCGGCAAGGGCGCGATTCCCTACGGCGACCATGCCCCTTGGATCGAGAACCACGAGGACAACGGCAAATGCGGTATCGCATCGCTGATGTTCAACCAACTCGGTAACGCTGCGGGCGCGGAGTATTTCTCGCGCATGAGCCTCGCCTCCCACGGCCCCGAGCGTGACACCGGGCACACCGGCAATTTTTTCAACATCCTCTGGGCCTTGCCCGGCGTCGCCCAATCCGGCCCCAACGCCACGGGTGCTTGGATGCAGGAGTTCGGCGCCTGGTATTTCGACCTTGCACGCCGCTGGGATGGCACCTTCCTCCACCAAGGCCCGCCCGAGCTAAAGGGCGACTCCTACGACAAATGGGATGCCACCGGTGCCATCCTTTTAGGCTATGCCATGCCACTCAAGAAAATCCGACTTACCGGCAAGAAGCCTAGCTTGGCCCCGCAACTCAATGCTGCCGCCGCCCAGGCTCTCATCCTTGATGGTCGCGGCTGGAGTAACAAGGATCGCACGAGCTTCCATGCCCGCCTCAGCACGAAGGAACTCATCGAGCGCCTCAGCAGTTGGTCCACCGTGGTCCGCGAACGCGCCGCCACGGAACTCGCCCGCCGCAAAGACGACCCAGTGCCCGAATTGGTAAAGATGCTCGACGCACCGAATCTCAACAGCCGCTACGGTGCCTGCCAAGCCCTGGCCCAGCTCAAAGGTCGCGCTGCTCCTGCTATCCCGGCGCTGACGAAGAACCTCAAGCACGACGACCTTTGGCTGCGCATCAAAGCCGCCGAGGCGCTGGCAGCCATTGGCGCTCCGGCCATGCAGACCGTGCCGGAACTTCTCGAAATGCTGGCTCGCGTGGACAAAGCGAATGACCCACGCGGGATGCAGCAGCGGTATCTTTCCTTCGCGCTGTTCAATGACCGTGAAGGGATGCTTGGCCGCTCACTGGATGGCGTTGATCGCACGTTGCTCTACCGCGCGGTGCGGGCCGGGCTTAATAACGAGGACGGTCGCGCCCGTGGCAGCATCGGGTCGGTTTATGGCAAGCTAACTTACGAAGAAATCAAACCCCTGCTTCCCGCCATCTACGAAGCTATCGTCAAACCCGCGCCGAGCGGCGAGATGTTCGCCGACGGTATTCGCGTGGAGGGTCTCAAAGTCCTCGCCAAGCATCACATCAAGGAAGGAATCGCCGCGTGCGTGAGTTACACCACCACGCAAAACCCTTGGGCCAGCCAGGAACGCACACCCGAACTGATGAAGATCCTGCTCAACTACGGCGCTCAAGCAAAGACCGTCATTCCGGAACTGCAAAAAATCGCCGGCGGCTTCGAAAAAGGTGAGCCGGATTTCCCGCAGAAACTGAGTCTCCAAAAAGCCAATTCCGTCCGCGAAACCATCCGCGCCATCGAGTTAGCGACCGAATCTCCGGAACTAATCAGCATCACCAAAATCCAATGAAAACCCAAAGAAACATCCTCAAACACGGCCTCCTTTTTTTCGCTGCGCTCGCGCTGCCACTAGGAGCCACGGCGCAGGCGAAGCCGCTCAAAGTCTTCATCCTCGCCGGTCAGTCGAACATGGAGGGCCATGCGAAGATCGAGACCTTCGACTACATCGGCGACGACCCGGCGACTGCGCCGCTGCTCAAGCAAATGCGCGGTGCGGATGGAAATCCGACCGTGTGCAGGAACGTGTGGATTTCGTATTTCACCGGCTCGGGAAAAGACAACGGCGAGGGTTTCGGCAAGCTCACGGCGGGCTACGGCTCGCGCGACAAGCCGGACCAGGACGGCGGGAAGATCGGGCCGGAGTTCACGTTTGGGCTCACGATGGATGCGGCTCTGGACGAGCCGGTGCTCATCATCAAGACAGCGTGGGGCGGCAAAAGCCTGCACACGGATTTCCGCCCGCCGAGCGCCGGGCCTTACGTGCCGACAGCGGAGGATCTGAAAAGGTGGGCGGGGAAACCGGAGAAAGAACAGGAGCAGCGCGAGGCCACGGGCGTCTATTATCGCCTCATGGTCGAGCATGTGAAAAAGGTGTTCGCCGACCCGAAGCGCGTGTGCCCGGCGTATGACGAAAAGCAGGGCTGCGAGATTGCGGGCTTTGTGTGGTTGCAGGGTTTCAACGACCTCGTGTCCAGTGACACCTACGCACCGAAGCCGGGTGACAAAGTGCGCGACTATACCAAATACGGCGAGTGGCTCGCCGACT
>JANXWQ010000624.1 GCA_025351065.1 Chthoniobacter sp.
GGAATTGCCGACCTGCTGGCGGCTCAGCAAGAAGTGCTCGGGGCGCTGGCCTGACGGCTGCTTAGGCATCGCGCCCACCATTTTATGAAAAAAGCACTCATCACCGGCATCACGGGGCAGGATGGCTCGTATCTTGCGGACTTGCTGCTCGCGAAGGGCTACGAGGTTCACGGGATCATCCGGCGGGCGAGCACATTTAACACGTCGCGCATCGACCACTTGTACACCGATCCGCATGTGAACGGGGTGCGGCTGCATCTGCACTACGGCGATCTCGCAGACTCGCTGAATCTCACGCGGCTAATCGACCGTACGGGGCCGGATGAAATCTACCATCTCGGCGCGCAAAGCCATGTGCGGGTGAGTTTCGACATCCCGGAATACACGGGCGATGTGGTGGCGCTGGGGACGATCCGGCTGCTGGAGGCGCTGCGCGAGACAAAGGTGCCGGCGCGGTTTTACCAGGCCAGTTCGAGCGAGATGTTTGGCAAAGTGCAGGCGGTGCCGCAGACGGAGACGACGCCTTTCTGGCCGCGCTCGCCCTACGCGGTGGCGAAAGTCTATGGCTACTGGGCAACGGTGAACTATCGCGAAAGCTACGGGCTGCACGCGAGCAACGGCATCCTTTTCAACCACGAGAGCCCGCGGCGCGGGGAGACTTTTGTGACGCGGAAAATCACGCGCGCGGTGGCGGCGATCAGGCGGGGCAAACAAAAGGAGCTGTATCTCGGCAACATGGACGCGAAGCGCGACTGGGGTTACGCGCCGGAATATGTGGAGGGCATGTGGCGCATGCTGCAGCAGCCGGAGGGCGACGATTACGTGCTGGCGACAAACGAGACGCACAGCGTGCGCGAGTTTGTCGAGGTGGCCTTTGCCCACGCCGGGCTCGACTGGCAGGAGCATGTGAAATACGACGCCCGCTACGAGCGGCCCGCGGAAGTGGAACTGCTCATCGGCGACCCGGCCAAGGCCAAGGCCAAGCTGGGCTGGGAGCCGCAGACGCGGTTCAAGAAGCTTGTGCAGATCATGGTCGATGCGGATTTGGCGGCGCTGCCATAGGCGCGGGAATTTCCCCTTGACCGCTCCGGGGCACACCCCCATTGTCCCCGCCCCATTTAAGAAACCATAAAATTTTCCTATGAAACGTTGCAGCATCACCGACGCGCACCCCACCAAGGGCAGCAAAATCCACCGCCGCGGTCTCGCCAAGAAAAAGGGCGGCATCGGCCAGCATGTAACCAAGGTTGTCACGCGCACCTTTACGCCGAACCTGCGGACCAAGCGCATCTGGGTCAGCGAGCTGAAAAAGTTCGTCACTGTGAAGCTCACTGCCCGCGCACTTAAAACCGTGACGAAAAATGGCGCGTATGCCACTCTGAAAACTGCTGGCGTCATTTAAGGCGCTGGCGTCCACCTCAAAACAACCACCAATCCGAAAGCACCCACTCCCATGGCATTCAGCGTCATCAGCAAAAAATCTGGCAAAACCTATTTCCTTCATCGTCGTCTTCAAGAGCTGAAGGGCGGCCAGAAAGTCACCCTTTACTACTTCGGCGGCGAGGCCAAGGAGGGCGCGATCGACGCGCTGCCCGAGGGCTATGAAGTCTCCGAGAACACCAAGACCGGTCTGCCTCTTTTGAAGAAAATTCGGTAGTCGTCGCAACCATTTCAAACGTCTCTGGCGGCTTGGGGTTTCCCTCCAAGCCGCCAGTTTTTTTGCAGTGGAAAGTGGGCGCGCAACTGACACTTTCCCCGTTCACTTTCACTCCGCACTCCCATGAAACCCGTCCCCGTCACCATCCTCACCGGCTTTCTCGGCGCCGGGAAAACCACGCTGCTGAACTACATCCTCAAGCAACAGCACGGCTACAAGTTTGCCGTCATCGTCAATGAGGTCGGCAAGATCGGCATCGACGGCGCGCTGATCGAAAGTACCAAGGACGAAGTGCTGGAGATGAGCAACGGGTGCCTGTGCTGCACTGTGCGAAAGGATCTCGTGAAGGGCGTGCAGAACCTTTTGAAGAAGGGCGGCTTCGACTACCTGCTCATCGAGACCACGGGCATCGCCGATCCGGGGCCGGTGGCGCAGACGTTTCTCAATATCCCGGCGCTCCAGCAGTTCGTGCGGATGGACTCGATCATCACCGTTGTGGACGTGGAGCAGATCGAGCAGCAGATGCGCGATACCGAGACGGCGCGCGAGCAGATCGCGATGGCCGATTTCCTCCTGCTCAACAAGACTGACCTCGTGGACGAGGCGCACCTCACGCGCATCGAGGCCAAGGCGCGCGAGCTGAATCCGCACGCGCAGATGTTTCGCACGAACCACTCGGAGGTGAACCTCAAGGAGCTGCTCGACATGCACGCCTTCGACGTGGACCAGAAGCTCACCGTCGATCCGCAGTTCCTCAACGAACTCAACACGCGGCATCACCACGACATCCAGTCGTTCAGCTTC
>JANXWQ010000631.1 GCA_025351065.1 Chthoniobacter sp.
CGGACTGCCAGTAAAAATACTGCGCGGAAATTCGGATCATTTTATGGTGTTTGAACGGCCCGAGATTCGCGCCGTCGCCGGGATGAAACAGGCCAACCGCGTGTGAGTCAAATGATTTATTACCTTATCAAAAGACGGCCCCTACTTACTTCGATGACCCTGACTGGCCATCAAAGCTAGCTAAAGAAAGCAAGGATGCACTCGGGAAACCATGAGCGGGCGGGGCCGCGCGAAGCGGCCTAGTGGCCGGTGATGCGGACGACGACTTTCTTCGGGGCCGGGGCGTCGGCGGCGGTGGGCTCGGGCGGGGTGATGCGTCCGCCGGCTTTTTTCGGCGCGGGTGCGACGCCGGGTTTCGGGTAGTCGGCGGCGAGTTGGCGGTTCGAGGTGGGGACGAGGCGCTTGGCTCCCTTGGCGTTGTTGCGCCAGCCGTTGGGGTCGGCGTATTCCTCGCCGCTGTGATTGAGGCCGGAGACCTGGTCTTCGAGGCCGGTGCCGTAGCCCTGCTCGATGATGGTGGGGGTGACGAAGATGAGCAGGTTGCGCTTGTTGCGCTGGGTGAGTTTTTCCTGGAAGAGGTAGCCGAGGATCGGGAGGTCGCCGAGCACCGGCACTTTGGTGCGGCCTTTGGTCTGCTCGTCCTGGAGCAGGCCGCCGATGGCGAGGGTGTCGCCGCTGTGGATAAGGACATTGGAGTCGAGGGTGCGTTTGTCGATGACCGGGCTGGTGACGGTCGCGCCGCCAAAGGCAAAGGTGGCGTCGCCGACCTTGTTGCTGATCTCGGGTTTCACCTGCATGGAAATGTAGCCGTCTTTGTTGATGGAAGGCGTGACTTCGAGGGTGTTGCCAAACTCTTTGTCCTGAAACCCGCTGAAGACGGCCTGCGCGGTCTGCTCGTTGAAGTTGAGCTGCGGCACGGGCTGGGCGCGGGTGATTTTGATGGTCGCCTTGAGGTTGTTCGAGGTGACGACGCGGGGATGGGCGAGAAACTCGGCGTCGGCGTCTTCATTCAAAAGGCGCATGGTGATGGACATGGCCGGGGCGCTGAGGATGGCGAATTGTCCGCCGATGGCTTTGCCGAGTGCGCCGGCGGCGCTGCTGGCTCCGTTGAAGAGGAAGTCCTGGCCTTCGAGTTTGCCACCCGAGGTGGTCACCGCGGGGAGCGCGCCGATCTGCGAGACCTGCACGGGCACGCCCTGCGCGTTGAACAGCGGCGAGACGGTCTGGGTGGGGACGCCGTTGACGACGGTATTGGTGACCTGCTGCGCGTTGGCGACGGTGGAGGTGCCGATGGAGGAGCCGCCATATTTGATCGTCTGCGGAGCGCCGGAACTGCCGACGACGCCGGCCCAGTTGATGCCGTAGCTCTGGCGCGGGTTGGCGGTGATTTCCACGAGCCGGGCCTCGATCATCACCTGCTTGGTCGGACGGTCGATGGTCTCGAGGAAAAGTTTGATCTTGTCGAGGTTCGAGCGGTTCTCGCGGTAGTAAATGGTGTTCGTGCGCTGGTCGAACTGCGGGGCGACCGCGCTCTGCAACTGGCCCTGGAGCAGCGCGATGGTTTTCTCCGCCGTGGCGTAGCTGAAGGTGTAGCTGCCGCTCTCGGTCGGCTCTTTGGCTTTCTCCGCCGCGGTCTTGATGAAATAGACGCCCTTCTGCTCGTCCATGATGAGCCCCTTGGCGGTGATGATGGTTTCAACGGCGTCCTTCGGCGTCTTGTCCTCGATGCGCATGGTGACAGTGCCGCCGGTCGTGGCGACGGCGTCGCTGATGACGATGTTCATCTTCGCCTGCCGCGCGAGGGTGCGCAGGACGAGGCCGATTTCATCGCCTTGAAATTCAACGGTTTTCACCGCATTGGGCGCGCCCACAGCGGGGCCAGTCGCGGGCGGCAGGCCGCCGGGCAGCGTGGGATCGACCGCACCTACGCCGCCGACGGCGGGCGGAATGACCTGCTGGCCGGCCGGCACCTGAATGGGCGGCTCGATCGGCGCGGGCACGGCGGCCGGAGCGGCCGGCGTGGTCGGCACGGTGGCGGGTTTTGCGGCGGGCGTTTGCGCGAGGACGGAACTCACGGAAAGAGCAGCGAGCGCGCAGAAGGTGGAGTGAAGTTTGGTCATGGAAGTGAGGGTTTCTGGTTCGAGGTTGGGACTCGATATAGCAGCCCTCAGGCCATGAGAGTCGCGGGTCTAAAAATGAGAGCTTTCTCTCGGCGATGAGAGAAAGCTGGCTCTCATTTCCACCGAATGAGAATCGCCACCCGCGTCGTGGCGCCGCTCTCTCTGTGGAAAAACCCAGCGTTTTCCGCTACGCGTGAACCGCCGCAAAAAAGCGCGCCATGCGCTCCGCATCCTTGCGGCGCGCATCGCTTTCCACCTCCACGCCACTCGCCACATCCACGGCGTACGGGCGCACGGTTTGCACGGCGGCGGCCACGTTCTCCGGCTTGAGGCCGCCTGCGAGAATGAAGCGCAGCGCCGGATGCCGCCGCACGCACTCTGCCGCGAGCGCGAGGTCGATGAGCGTGCCCGTGCCGCCGTAGGCCGCGCCCGCGTGGGCATCGAGCAGGACGTGCGGCGTGGAAAAACCGGCCGCCGTTTCCACCGATGCCGCCGCGCGCAGCCGCAGCGCTTTCACAAACGGCCGCCCGTGCCGCGCAAACGCCGCGCAGTACGCGGCGTCCTCGTCGCCGTGAAATTGCACGAGGTCGATTTCCGGGCGCGCGGCGATGCTGCGGGCATCGTCGAGCGGCACATTCACGAGCACGGCGACGCGGGTGATGAAAGGCGGAAGCGCCTGCATCCAGGCGGCTGCGCGGTCGATGTCGATAAAACGCTTCGAGCCCGGAAACAGATTGAAGCCCAGCGCGTCCGCGCCGAGTGCGATGGCCGCGAGCGCGTCCTCGCGATTCGTGACACCGCAGATTTTCACCCGCACGCGGGCGGTCGTCTCGCCCGCGTTCACTCGATCACTTTCCCCTGCACCTGTTTGATTTGCCCGTGGTGCGTGAGGATCTGATACTTGCCGTCGCTGTCCTTGAAAACCGCGCTCAGGGCCCAGCTCACGATGCTCACGATGATGGAACCGAAGAACGCATTCCAAAACCCACCGACGTGAAAGCCCGGCACGATGCCGCCGGCAAACCAGAGCATCAGCGCATTCACCACGAGGATGAAAAAGCCGAGCGTGATCAAAATGAACGGCAGGCTCAGCAGCAGCAGCACCGGGCGGATGAAGGCATTGATGATCCCGAGAAACAGCGCCGTGCCAATGAGCGCGCCCACGCCTTCGGCCTGCATGCCGGTGAGCTTTACCGCCACGGCGACCGCGATCGTCGTGCAGAACCAACGGATGAGAAACGGTTTCATGCGCGCAAGATAGGGGCGGGCGGCCTTGATTCCAAGCGGCTTCGCGAGCCGCGCGCACTTTTCGCGCGCCCCGCTTGAATGGGCGGACGCGGCTGCTAGCATCCGCCGCGTGCGTCCCATTTTCCTTTCGTTGCTTGCCCTCTGGCTCGTGCAGGCAGCGGCCTTGCGCGCCGAAACCAGCGACGAGGAAAAGAAGCGGCAGTTCCTCAAGGCGCGCGAGGAAATGCACACCGTCCCGATGACGCCCGCGCCCGATTCCTCGCCCAAACCCAAGCCCAAACCCAAACCGTCCGCCACGCCCGAACCCGAGGCGACGCCGAAACCCAAACCGGAAACCACACCCAAGCCAAAGCCAAAACCCGAGCCCGAGACGACGCCAAAACCCAAGCCCAAACCCGAACCCGAAACGCCGCGCCCGAAGCCGGTCACACCGCTGCCCGTCACACCCGCTCCCGCCACTCCCCTGCCCGTCACGCCCTTGCCCAAGCCGCCGCCCAACGCACCCGTCACCATCGAAAAAAATGGTTTCGAGCAGCAGCACGGTTTTCAGCCCGCGCCGCCCGTCGGCTGGTTTGAGCATTGGAAATACCTTTCAAAATCCGTGCGCGCCGAGATCGACCGTGCGCCTGTGCTCAGCCGCCGCTGGCGCTACATCGTCGTCCACAACAGCGGCACGCGGCAGGGCAACGCCAAGGCTTTCGACTATTACCACCTCCACGTCCGCGGCATGCCCAATGGGCTCGCCTATCACTTCGTCATCGGCAACGGCAGCTCGTCCGGCGATGGCGAAGTCGAGATCGGCAACCGCTGGCGGCGGCAGATTCAGGGCGGCCACGTCCACAGCGACTACCTCAACAACATCGCCCTCGGCATCTGCCTCGTCGGCGATTTCAACCACGACACCCCGACCCAGCGCCAGCTCGAAGCCACCGAGGAACTCATCCGCTACCTCCGCCAGCGCGTCGGCAAAATCGACCGCACCTGGGCCATCGTGAAACCCCACCGCGAGATCAACCCGCCGCGCTGGCCGACAGACTGTCCGGGGGAAAAATTTCCGTACCGCTGGATTCACGGCCGCTTCGATCAGCCGGGGACGTGAGGGAAAATGCACATCGGCCTCACCGGCGCGACCGGCTTCATCGGCGGAAAGATCATCGACCTCGCACTGCGGCGCGGGCACGAAATCGTCGCCTTCACGCGCGATCCGTCGCGGACGATTCCGGGCTGTGCGATGCGCGCGTTTTCGCTCGATGCGCCGCCGGACATCAGCGGCTGCGAGGCCATCATCCATCTCGCGGGTGAACCCGTCGTCGGACTTTGGACGGCGGCGAAAAAGCGGCGCATCGTCGAGAGCCGCGTGCTCGGCACCCGCCGCATTGTCGAGGCCATCAACGCCGCGCGCGAAAAACCCGAAGTGCTGCTCAACGGCTCCGCCATTGGTTTCTACGGCGACCGCGGCGAAGATGAACTCCTCGAAACCGCGCCCGCCGGCCACGGCTTTCTCGCCGAGACCGTCCAGGCATGGGAAGCCGAAGCACAGCGCGCCGAAGGTCTCCGCGTTGTCACGCTGCGCACCGCCGTTGTCTTTGGAAAAAACGGCGGAGCGCTGCCCATGATGCGCCCCATTTTCAAACTCGGCCTCGGCGGAAAACTCGGCAACGGTCGCCAGTGGATGTCCTGGATTCACCTCGACGACCTCGCCCAACTCGCCCTCTTCGCCATCGAAAACCTCGACCTCCGCGGCCCGCTCAACGGCTCTGCGCCTTGGCCCGCGCGCAACGCTGACTTCACCAAAACTCTCGCCCAAACCCTCCACCGCCCCGCCTTCCTCCGCGTCCCCGCCTTCGCCCTGCGCGCCACCCTCGGCGGCTTCTCCCACGAACTCCTCGACAGCAAACGCGTCCTCCCCGCCACCGCCCTCGACCACGGCTTCCGCTTCCAATTCCCCGACCTCGCACCCGCCCTCGCCAATCTCTTCGGCTGATCCTACCGTCTCTCACCCATGAGTTCCCCGCAAAACACCATCGCCATCGTTTACGACTACGACCAGACGCTCTCGCCGAACTACATGCAGGACGAGGTGCTCTTTCCCACCTTCGGCATTGACGCCAAGAAATTCTGGTCCCGCTGCCACGACCTCGTCAAAACGCAGGGCTTCGACAACGAACTCGCCTACATGAAGGCGCTGCTCGATGTCATGGACATCGACCGCCCGACCAATGCCCGCCTGCGCGAACTCGGCACCGGCCTCCAGTTCTTTCCCGGCCTGCCCGAGATGTTCGACGAATTCCGCACCGTCCTGCTCACCCCGCAGCACGAGGCCCACGGCATCCGCGTCGAGCATTACATTATCTCCAGCGGGTTGAAGCCGCTCATCGAAGGCTCGCGCATCGCCCCGCATGTGCGCGCGATTTTCGGCTGCGAATTCGCCGAGGACAAAGACGGGCGCATCACCTTTCCGAAGCGCGTCATCTCGCACACGCAAAAGACCCAGTACCTTTTCCGCATCAACAAAGGCCTGCTCGACCACGCCCAGGACGTGAACGACCACATGCCCGCCGAGCTGCGGCCCGTGCCCTTTGAGCACATGATCTACGTCGGCGACGGCCCGACCGATGTGCCGTGCTTCACCGTCGTCCGCCAGCACGGCGGCCACGCCATCGCCGTCTACAACGCCGCCGAACCCTCGCGCTCCAGCTTCAAAAAGTGCTACCAGCTCTCCACCCACGCCGACCGCGTGCGCCACATCGCGCCCGCCGACTACCGCGCCGGCTCGCACCTGCGGCTGCTGCTCGAGCAGATGGTCGAGGAAGTCGCCACCCGCATCGTCGAGCGCCGCGCCCGCGACCTCGAAGCCGGCACTATCCGCGCGCCACGGCACACCGACTAAAATGGAAGCTGGGACGCTCAACTGCCCCATGTGCGGCGCATCCGCCGCGACCGATGCCACGCAATGCGAGCACTGCCACGCGCGGCTCGCCACCATCGCGTGCCCCTTGTGCTTCGGCATGCTTTTCCTCGGGTCAAAATTCTGCCCGCACTGCGGCGCCAAAGCCGCGCGCCTCACCGAGCCCGACGACATCCAGCGCCAGTGCCCCTCCTGCCACATCGGCCTTCAAGCCCTCGCGCTCGGCACCTCGAAAGTCCACGAATGTCCGCAGTGCAGCGGGCTGTGGGTCGATGTGGAAACCTTCCAGGAAATCTGCGCCGACCGCGACCGGCAGGCCGCGGTGCTCGGCGGCGCCACGCCCGACCCGCTGGCCACGCCGCAGCTCACACTCGACGAAGTGCGCTACCGCCCCTGCCCCGTCTGCCGCACGTTGATGAACCGCCTCAATTTTTCCGAGCGCTCCGGCGTCATCATCGACATCTGCCGCGGGCACGGCTCGTGGTTCGACCGCGACGAACTGCGCCGCATCGTCGAGTTCATCCGCGCCGGCGGGCTCGAAGCGGCCCGCGCCCGCGACCTTCAGCATTGGGAAACGGAAAAGCGCAGGCACCGGCCCGCGCCCATCGCGAGCATCGGCCAACCGTTCAGCGCGGGCGTGCCTGCGGGCACCGCTTGGGATTTGTCCGATGTGCTCGGCTGGATCGGCCGGGCGATCTTCGATTTCTGGCTCCGCTGACACGGCCGCGAACCCATCGAGGAACGAAGCATTTTCAGCACGTTCCCTGCTCTTTTACAGCCCGTCGCCAAACGCCACCGTGCCGGCCGAAGCCTGCTGAATTACAGGAAAAGTAACTTGTAGCGTCGGGCTTCAGTGGCAGATTGAAGAAATTATTATGCTTCACCCGTTTACCCGTTTACCAATTCGCCTGCTCGCGATGGTCATTTTTTGCTGCCTCGGGGCGCTGAGCTTTGGGCAAAGCCCCCAGCTTTACCTGAAATTCGACGGCAATCTCACGGACTCTTCCGCCGCCGGCATCATCACCGCGGTCACGCCGAGCGCGGCTTGGACGCCGACCTACGGGCCGGACCGTTTCGGGGTGGCGAACAAGGCGATCATCTTCGCCGGCTCGCAGAGTCTGCAACTCGTCGCCGGGGCGCTGCCGGGGAACTCGAACCAGGCGCTGGGCTTGCGTAACGCGGGCGGAACCAACACGTCCTTTACGCTGACGGCGTGGGTGAAGATCAACTCGCTGCTGACTGGGTACAATACGATTTTCGGCAACCTCGGCAGCACTCCAGGCTCGCTGGTTGCAGGATTTTATATTAATTCAGGCCAAGCCGTCTTTAGTTTCACCGGCTTTTTTCCGGCCCCTGGCACCATAAACTCACTCGTCGCCGGTGCGTGGTACCATGTCGCGTATGTCTATGACGCGGCGACGGGCACCCAGCGTTTTTACCTCAACGGCGTCCCGGAATTGACGCGCACCATAGCCAACACCATCACGTCAGCCGACCTTTTGCTTGGCAATTTTGGCACCGCCACGGCCAACGATAACGATCTCCAAGGCTCGCTCGACGAGGTGGCCGTGTTTAACTCCGCGCTTTCCAGCGCGAAAATTCAGGCGCTCTACAACGGTGCGAGTCCCAGCAGCCTGCCCGCTACATTCACCGCGCCAAAGCTGCCGGGCGCGCTGGGTGCGGCCGGAGTGTGGGGGGTGCGTGAGATTAAAAACTATCCCGGGCTGACTTATAACACGCTCGTGCAGGCGGACCGTATCCTCAATGCCTACGCCACCACACCGGGCGGCACGGTGGCCCAGTACAATTCTTCGGTCATCAATTTCACGGATCCAAACGCCCCCGGTAATCTCGGGGCATTTGCCAACGAGGCGAATTTCGGCACAAACACGCCCGGCCCTGACACCAATTTTCTGCTGCTCGCCAAGGCCACCGTGCGGATCGCCATCGAGGACGACTACACGTTTGGCTTTATCGGCGACGACGGCTCGCGGCTGCGCATCGTGGGCCAGACCTTCACCAGCACCTCCACCGTCAATGGCGCGGGGGGCAATCCCGTGCCGCCCGCCAACGTCGGCGACGCGCTCTACTGGGCCAACACCACGACCAACAGCGGCACCATCGGCGTGGTGCATCTCCCGGCGGGCGACTACCCGCTGGAACTCACCTACTGGCAGGGCAGCGGCACTTCGAGTATCGAGGTTTTCGCCGCGCGCGGTGCCAAGACGGCGCTGGACACCACCTTTCAGCTCGTGGGCAATACGGCCGCGGGCGGCCTGCCACTGGTCAGCGATCCCGACACCGTGGCCACGCTCACGGCCAATGGCGGCACCCAGCTTTTCGTCAACGGCGGCGTGCCGGCAAACCTCACCCTGGCGTGGAGCGTGGCCAACCCGACCACCACGCTGAGCATCGACCACGGCATCGGCGCAGTCAGCCAGAACGGCTCCACCGTGCTCGCCTCACCCGCGGCCACGACCACGTACACCATCACCGCCAGCACCACCACGCTGGCTGGCGTGCAGACGACGACGAAAAGCGTGACCGTCTATGTGGATGCGCCGCCCACCGTGAGCATCACCGCCACGAACTCCACCGTGCTTACCGGCGCGAGCACCACTTTGAACTGGGTCGTCGGCTACGCCACCACGCTGACCTTGAACCCTGGAAACATCGACGTTACCGGCCAAACCAGCCGTGTGGTAACGCCCGCCGCAACCACCACCTACACCCTCACAGCCACCAACGCCAACGGCTCCACCTCGCAGTCCATCCTCATCAATGTGGGCAACGCGCCCACGATCAATTCCTTCATCGTCGCCGACCCGAACCCGCTCTACGGCGCGGAGACTTCGCTCCAGTGGAACGTGAGCAATGCCAACACCCTTTCGATCGATCAAAACGTCGGCCCAGTCACCGGCGCGATCGGCGCGGTAAGCATCGCCCCGCTGCTCTCCGCGACCTACAAAATCACCGCAGTCAACGACTACGGCGCGAGCACCGCCTCGACCTCGGTGAACCAGCCGACGCCCATCGGGGTAAGTGCGGCCGGCTTCACCGCGCGGCGGGTCTTTGCCCAGGTCGCCACGCCCATTCCCTTCGCGGGCCAGGGTTATTTGCAAAGCGCGCTCAGCCTCATCGGCACTGGGCCAAACACGGGGCAGAACGAAATGAATGAAGCGACCCAGACCAACTACAGCACGGTGAATTTCACTGATGGCGTGGACGGCGACTTTCCCACGGGCAACAGTAATTTCCCCGGCGCGCCCAGCACGGGCACGCCCAACTACGCCGTGCAAATCACCGGCACGCTGGTCGTGAATTCGCCGGGAGCCTACACCTTTGTCGTGAACAGTTCATGGGGCTGCCGGCTGCGCATCGACGGCCAGGATGTGATCTTCAACGACTCCTCGCAGAATCCCGGCGACTCCACGGGCACCGTCACCCTTTCCAAGCCGACCGTAGCCATAGAAATCATCTCCTACGGCGTAAGCGGCAGTTCCGAAGTCGAACTGGGCTGGATTCGCCCGAACCTCGTCTGGACGCTGGTGGACAAGGTCACGCCCGCGGCTCCGGTCGTGCATGGGCAGTTGCTCATCTCGGAGTTCATGGCCAGCAATAGCAACAGCCTCTCGGATGAAGACGGCGCGTCTTCCGACTGGCTGGAAATCTGGAACTCAAGTAATGCGACCGTCAACCTCGGCACCTACTTTTTAACCAACAAAGCCACCACCCTTAACAAGTGGGCTTTGCCCGCTTGGACCCTCGGACCGAACCAATACGCGGTCATTTTCGCATCCAACAAAAATCGCACGCCCGCGCAGGCGGTGGCCGGCGTGGACAATCCCGGCACCGTGGCCCAGCCGCATCTGCACACAAACTTCACGCTCACCAAAACCGGCGGCTACCTCGCGCTCACGCAAAGCAACGGGGCCGGCGGCTACAACGTCATCTCGTCGTTCAATCCCTACCCCGCGCAAAGCACGGACATCAGCTACGGCATCTCGGATGCCGAGAGTTATATCGGCTTCATGGATGTGCCCACGCCCGGCAGCACAAATGCGGCGACGGTGCAGGGCTTTGTCGCCGACACGACCTTCAGCCAGCCGCGCGGACGTTACTCCGCGCCTTTCAACCTTACCCTCAGCACGCCCACTCCGGGCTGCACCATCCGCTACACCACGGACGGCAGCCTGCCGTCGCTGAGCCACGGCACCGTCTATACCGGGCCGCTCTCCGTCGCCGGCACCTCCGCAGTGCGCGCCGCGGCCTACAAGCCCGGCTGGAAATCGTCCGCCGTGAACACTCAGACTTACCTTTTCATCGACGATGTAGTTACCCAGACCAGCGTCAACGCCGTCTCGATCGGCTTTCCCAGCAGCCCAGTCAACGGGCAGGTCTTTCGCTATGGCATGACCCTCGGCAATGTCACCGCCGGCGGTGGCACGCTGGCCGACCTCAAAAGCGCCCTCACCAGCGCACCCACCATTTGCATGACGACCGACGTGGCCAACCTCGTCAATCCTACAACCGGCATCTACGTGAACCCCGGCCAGCACGATCTTTTTTGGGAGCGACCCGTCTCCATCGAATACCTAAACATGGGCGGCACCTCGGAATTTCAGATCAACGGCGGAGCGCGCATTCGCGGCGGTTTCTCGCGCAGCACCGGCAATCCGAAGCATGCCTTTCATCTCTACTTCCGTAACAGCCTTTACGACGGGAAGCTCAATTATAAAATCTTTGGCAACAGCGGCGCGTCCACCTTCAGCCAGATCGACATGCGCTGTGAGGAAAACTATTCGTGGAGCTTCGGCAACGATCCGCAGAACTCACTCATGCGCGAGGAATGGGGCCGGGCCACGGTGTTCGACATGGGGGAGCCTGGTTCGCACAACGGTTATTTTCATCTCTACATCAACGGCCTCTACTGGGGCATCTATAACTGGGAGGAGCGTACCGAGTCTGACTTTGGAGCGACCTATCTGGGCGGTAACAAGGACACTATCGATGTGCTCAAAAGCTCCGGAGCCAGCGGCAATCCGAGTTACTCCACGGAAG
>JANXWQ010000632.1 GCA_025351065.1 Chthoniobacter sp.
CGAAGAACGGCTGCGTCAGAATGTGCGTCGTGCCGGCGGCGGTGACGCTGCCTTCCTGCATCGTTTCGAGCAGCGCGGATTGCGTCTTCGGCGTGGCGCGATTGATTTCATCGGCGAGCAGGAGTTGGGTGAAAATCGGCCCGCGGCGGAACTCGAAATTGTAGCGTCCGTCGGGGCCGCTGGTCATCACGTTCGTGCCCACGATGTCCGCCGGCATGAGATCGGGCGTGAACTGAATGCGCCGGAAATCCAGCGCCAGCGCCCGCGCGAGCGTTTTCACGAGTTCCGTTTTGCCGAGCCCCGGCACGCCTTCGAGCAGCACATTGCCGCCGGCGATGATCGCCGTCAGCACGCCCTCGACCACGCGCTGCTGCCCGACAATGACCGCGCCGACCGCCGCGCGCAGGTTTTGGAAATCGTTGCGAAAGCGTTGGGCTTCAGCCTGGGGTTGAGTGGGATCGCTCATGCCGCGAGCAAAGCGTGGCGGGCTCCGCACGTCGAGCAGATGTCACCGGTTCAGCCGGCTGCGAAAGGCCGCTACGCCGCGGCTGTCTGCACCGTGCTTGCCCGATCCAAGACTTCGCGGATTTTGCGCGCCAAGGCTATCGGGGTAAAAGGCTTTTGCAGATACTCGACCTCCGCTCCCCGGACGGCACAGCGGATGATTTCGTCATCGGTGTAGCCGGACATAAAGAGAACCCGCATCTCGCCCACGTTCGCGCTAATCCAGGCGATCAGCTCGCGTCCATTCACGCGCGGCATGACGAGGTCCGTCACCACCAGGTCGATGCAATCCCGCGAGTGCTCGCCCAGGTAATCGGTGGCGGCCTTTCCGTCCTCGGCGGGTATAACGCGGTAGCCGAGGCTTTCCAGAACCTGGACTCCGAGTTCGCGGAGAATCTCCTCATCTTCCACCAGCAGAATGGTCTCAGTTCCACGGGGCATCTCATTGTCTTTGAATGCATGGACCGTCGCCTTCTCCGAGGCTTCCGCCTTGGGGAGGTAGATGGAAAAAGTGGTGCCGACTCCGGGCTCGCTGGCCACCGCAATCAGCCCCGCGGTTTGTCGGATGATGCCGTGGCATGTAGCCAAACCGAGGCCCGTGCCTTTGCCCGCCTCTTTGGTGGTAAAAAATGGCTCGAAAATGCGTTTCGCCACCTCGCGGCTCATGCCGGTGCCGGTATCGGTGACCGTCAGCAGCACAAATTCTCCCGGACGCCCGTCTGGGATCCGCAAAGCCTCGGCGGCGGTCACCGTCGTATTCGACAAGGCGATCTTGAGGTCGCCGCCGTCCGGCATCGCATCCCGCGCATTGATCGCCAGATTCAGCACAACCTGGTGAATTTGGCCGGCATCGGCCAAAGTGGGCCAAAGACCCGGCGCGGCATCCATCGACAGGTTGATGCTTGCGCCGATCAACCGGCGAACCATCCCATCGACGTGCTGGAGTTCGTGATCGAGATCGAGCGAGCGCGGCTGCAGTACCTGCTTTCGGCTGAAAGCGAGCAACTGATGGGTCAGCCGGGCCGAGTGTTCCGCAGCCCGCACGATTTGTTTGGCGTCGCCGAAGAGCGGGTCAGCATCCGTCACTCGCAAAAGAATCATTTCCGCATAGCCGATGATGGCGGTAATGGCGTTGTTGAAGTCGTGCGCGATGCCCCCGGCGAGCTTGCCAATGGCGTCCAGCTTTTGCACCTGACGCAGTTGCTCCTCGAGTTGCTTCCGGTCCGTCACGTCGCTAAAGACAATGACACAGCCCCCGATATCACCCTGCAAGCCCTGGCGGATCGGTGCCACGCTATGCTCAATGTGAACTTCCGAGCGGTCGCGACAAACCAGCAGCGTATGATTGCTAAAGCTCGCGATGGTGCCTTCCCGCAGCGCGTTGGCGACGCGATCGGGAGGGACCGTCCGCGTTAACTCATCGAGGATGTTAAAGACATCGGCGTAGGGGCGCCTCAAGGCCTCTCCCTGCGCCCAGCCCGACAGCTTCTCCGCCGCCGTGTTGAGGAAAGTAATCCTGCCTTCCGGGTCCGTTGTTATGACGGCGTCGGCGATGCTCGTCAGGGTCGTGGAAAGCCATTGCTCGCGTTCGCGGATTCGTTTGTCAGTTTGATGTTTGTAGAGCGCCATCTCGATGCCGGCCTGGATGGCGCGCTCCTCGAAGGGTTTGACGAGAAAGCCAAACGGTCCCGTCGCTTTCGCCCGCTGGAGGGTGGCCTCGTCCGAGTTGGCGGTGAGGTAAAGAATTGGCACATCCTGGCGCGAAGTGATCGCAGCGGATGCCTGGATGCCGTCCATGCTGCCGCGGAGCTGGATATCCATCAGGATCAGGTCGGGCTGATTCTGCAGGGCGGTTTGAATGGCGAGCTCGCCGGTGCCGACCGTGGCAGGAACATGATAGCCGAGTCTCCGCAGCATTGCCTGAAGGTCTTTGGCGACGATGCCTTCGTCTTCCACGATGAGGATTTGGGTCTTATTCATAGCTTGGCCGAATGGGTTTCAGGGAACGAGATTTCAAAGGTGGTGCCGGTGCCGTTGCGCATGGCGATCGTGCCGTCGAGTTGCTCGGCGAGCGTGGTGACGAGTTGCATGCCAAGGGATTCCGTGTTGCGGAAATCCAGGTCTTTTGGAAAGCCCACACCGTTGTCCGAGACCGTCAGCCGAAGGCGCGCGTCCGGCGCGCGTTTCATGGCGATGCTAATCTCGCCCGACTGTTCGGTGAAGGCATACTTAAAGCAGTTGGTGACCAGTTCATTCACGATCAGGCCGCAAGGCACTGCGGAATCCACGCCAAGCATGATCTCTTCGACTTCCACCAACATGCGCACCTGGGAAGACTTCCCGGCGAAGCTGGCCTGCAAGCCGCTGGTCAAGGCCCGCAAGTAATCCTGGAAATCAATCTTCGCCAGGTCTTGCGATTGGTAGAGCTTCTCGTGGATGAGCGCCATGGAGCGCACGCGATTGCGGCTCTCATTGAAAATCACCAGCGCGGCCGGATCCTGGATATGACCCGATTGCAAGTTGAGGAGGCTGGAGATGATTTGCAGGTTATTCTTAACCCGGTGATGCACCTCTTTCAGCAGGACGTTCTTTTCATCGACCAAGTTGGTCAGCGAGGCATTCGAGCGTGAAAGTTCGGCCGTGCGTTCTTCGACGCGCCGCTCCAACTCAGCATTGGTGTTCTGCAAGATTTCCTCCGCCCGTTTGCGCTCAATGATGGTCCTGCGCAGGCGCAAGCGCTCCGCGCCGACCGAGACCAGGTCGTAACCAATGCTGAAGAGTCCGGTCGCGCTAAGAATCGAAAGCGGTCCGACCACGGGAATAAAGACGCCCGGGTTGTCGAATAGCATCGTTTGCGTGCCAACCCATAGCACGCCGCTCACGCTCGCCAGGCCGATGTGCAGCAGCGGTGAAGCGCGGTAGAGGGAGCAAGCCAGGCCGACGAGGCCGGCGAGCGCGCAAATCGCGAGTGAGACCGGCCACGAGACTTCGCGGAGAAAATCGCCATGCAGCGCGGCGTTCATGGCGTTCATCTGAATCTCCGCGCCGGTCATCAGGCCCAGGGCGGTCTGATGCTCGTCGTGCTGCCAGTTTCCGGAGGCACCCACAATGACGATCTTGTCCTTGAAGAAGCCTCCGTTTTTATAGTTCGACCGCCAGTATTTCGGGACGAAAATTTCGTGGATGGAGAAAGGTCGAAACGTTCCCGGCGGGCCGGCCAGACGCGGGCGGTAACTCTCCTGGCCGGTCGGTACAGACGCGCCGAAACCCGCTTTCTCGAGCGTGCGTGCGGCAAGCGAAGACTCCTCGCGGCTTTGCCATACTCCGTACTGCACAGCCCAGCGAAACTGAGCTTTGCGCACGACCCCATCCGCTTCCGGCCAGAAGTTATCGAAACCTATCCGCGAGTCGCGGGGCGAAGTCTCGGGAACCAGCGTGGCGGTGGGCACGCCGAAGACAAAGGCCGCGCCCTCGAAATCCTCGGTGATGTTACCCGCGACCACGACGCGGTCTTGATGCCGCGCGAGGCTGTCACGGAAAGCCTCGTCGTCGGGTGACGGCTTGGGAAAGGTAAAGTCAAAGGCCACGGCGCGGGCTCCCGCGCGGATGAGTCGGTCAAGGACGATGGCATACACCTCCCGGGACCACGGCCACTCCTGCACCATGAGGTCCAACGCGCGGCGGGAGTCCGCATCCGCCGCGGTGAGGTCGAAAAGGCGATTGAGGTCGGTGCCGTCAAGGTTGGCGGACGCCGTGTCCCGGG
>JANXWQ010000009.1 GCA_025351065.1 Chthoniobacter sp.
CGCGATCGAGAATCTCGCCTTCGTCATCGGCGTGAACCGCACGGGCCGCGAGCCCACCTGCGAATGCGGCGGGCGCAGCGTGGTCATCAGCCCCCACGGCGAAATCATCGCCGAGGCCGGCACTGCCGAGACCATCCTCACCGCGGAAATTTCACACGCCGAAGCCGCCGCCTGGCGCGTGAAGTTCCCAGCACTGCGGGATGCGCGCTGCACGGCACTTTGAGTTGGCTTCCCGCGCGTCCGCAGGAAAAAACCGCGCGGAATTCAGCCCGCGCAAGCGGACCGCTATTCCTCGGGCAGCGGCTGCCCCTTCGTCTCGGGTGCAAAGATGGTCGCGATGATGCCGATGAGAAAAATCGCACACATCGTCATCGCGGCGTACCGTAGCGGGAGCGAGGGATCCTGCGCAGCGTACTTGCCGAAGACATCGGCCGTGAGCTTCGCCGAGAAAAAACTCCCGGCGGCCGCGGCGAAGCGGCCCAGATTGTAACAGAAGCTCGTGCCCGTGCTGCGGAGGCGGCTGGGAAAAAGCTCGGGCAGGTAGATGGCGAATCCGGCGAAGACGCTGAGTTGCGCGGCCCCCATGAGGAACATCATCCAGCGGGCGGCGATCGGCGAACCCATGTTCTGATACACGAGGAAAGTGGCGACCATCGCGGCGGTGAAGCCGATGAAAAATGCGAGCCTGCGCCCGATCTGCGCGATGCGGGTGAAGATCATCATGCCCGCGGCGGCGCCGAGCATGTTCCAGAGGTAGGCCACCGTGATTGCCCAATCCACCTCGCCCTTCACCTGATCGGCAGGGACGAGTTTTTCAAAATGCTGCTTGAAGACAACTTTCTGAAGATCCACGGCGTACTCGCCGATGGCCCACAGGCCGATCACGCCGGTGCTGGCGATGAGGGCTCCCAGGAGGAGATTTTTCCTCCAGCGCGCCTGAGCCAGCAGCGCGGCATACGGGGAAAAAATGCCGCCCTTTGGCAGCAGTCCCTGCTCTTTCAGACGCAGCCATTTCTCGGGTTCCTTCAGATACCCGCGGGTGAAGATGATCATGAACGCCGGCACAGCGCCGATGAGAAACATCCAGCGCCAGCCGGAGCCAGCGGTGATCGTGTGATTCCTTTCGAGCGCGTCTATGCCCATCTTCGCGAAGCCTGCGGTGATGTTGCCGACGGTGGAGAGGATTTGCAGCAGGCCGAGACATTGCGTGCGCGCGCCGTCTGGGACCGTCTCCGCGATGAGCGCGACCGCGAGGCCAAAGACGCCGCCGACGCCGACGCCGGTGAGGAAACGGAAGATGGTGAAGTCGAGTTTTGTCTGGCTGAAGTAGCTGAGGCCGGTGAACGCAGAGTAAATGAGGATGGTCAGAGTGAGCATCCGTGCGCGGCCAAATTTGTCGCCGAGGGCTCCGAAGGTGAGGCCGCCGATTCCCCAGCCGATCAGGAAACACGCCGTGACGACTTTGCCAAAAGCCTGCAGGGCCGGATCGCTGGCGGGAAGTTTCATCAGTTCCACGAGCGCCGGGACGCGCGCGAGCGAGAAGAGCCGCTGGTCGAGGCAGTCAAAAAACCACGCGGCGGATGCGACGATGAGGACGAACCAATGGTAGCCGCTGAGCTGCTTCCACCATGGGAGATTGGGGTTTGGGGACATGGCGCGCGGAGAGTGAGCGGGCGTACGGCGTGCGGCTAGAAAAAATGTGTGATTCGTGATCGGTGAAAAGTGACTGGCGCTCGATGCCGACGACACGCGTGATTTCACAGCACTCTCGCGACGCGCGGACTCGGAACCAGTCACCAGTCACCAGTCACCAGTCACAACTTCAATTCCTGCGCCGCCGTATCCTTTGCGCGGGGGGGGCTACTTTTTCTTCCCGCGCTTCGGCACCTTCAGCGATTTGAATTTGCGCGTGAGGCTCGTGAGCGATTCCTCGATGCCCATGCGCTCCAGCGAGGTCGCGCCGACGAAGCCGACGGCGTCCGTGTTTGCGATCACGCGCGC
>JANXWQ010000024.1 GCA_025351065.1 Chthoniobacter sp.
TCTTTCGATGATGATTTCCAATTCGCGGGCAACCGCTCGCAAATCGTCAAACAAATCGGCAACGCCGTGCCGCCATTGCTCGGCCGCGCCATTGGTGAAGCGCTCGCGCCCGTTCTCGGCGACTGATGACCGACATGTTCACATCCGAGCGCCGTTCCAACATCATAGCGTTCGTTCGGAGCTCAGGAAATGTGAGCACCGAGCTAAGGCTCGGCGGGCTTGTTCCGAGCGCACTCCTACTTAGTTGTGAAGTTAACGCGCGACTTTGAAGCGCGGATCATCCCAGACGAAGGGCGGGCGTTCGCCGAGCCAGACTTTGTAGATGTCGTAGTTCGTTTTCATCATCTCGGTGAGCGCGGGTTTCCACGGGCGGTCGGTGACGGCGATGACGCCTGTATTCGCGCGCTCTCCGTCGAAGCCTTGGAACGAGCGTCCGGTCACCGCTTGGTCGATGAGCGTGAACCACTCGATGCCGACGACGAAGCCGAGCGCCGCGCTTTGCTCGACGTAGTTCCGATAGGCCAGCCCGCGCTCCTGCTGTGTGGCGACTTCGCGCCCACCGGTGAGCCCGCTTTCTTTCGCCGCGGACCAATAGAATTCGCTGAGCATCATTGGCCGGCCGCCGGTCCATTGGTAGATGCGGCGGAGCAACGCGGTGTCCGCGGCGCTCGTGTAGTAGTTGAAGGACATGACATCGACATACTTGCCCATGATGCGGCAGAGCGGCTCGTTGTTGATGGTGCCGGGCATGAGGCGGCTGCCGAGGAGCAGGTGGTTTTTGTCGTGGCGGCGAAAGGCTTCGGCGACGACGCGGAAGTATTCGTCGAGAAAGACGGCGAGGAACTCTTGCACGTCGGCTTTTGCCGCGGGCGTCTCCACCGGCACGACGATCTCATTCAAGTCGTCGAACGCTTTGATCTTCAGCGCCCACGCCGAGTTGAACGCTTCGACCGACTTATATTTCGCCGCGAGGCCTTGCACGAAGCGCCGCTTGCAGGCCTGCGCGCTGGCTTTCAGCGTCGGGACGATGTGCTGGATGTTTTCGTAGATCGGTTCGTTCGCGATGAAGTAGCCGATGAGCAGCGGATCGCCCGCGCGCGGCGGCAGCGCCTTGGCGAAGCTCGCCTCGATGGCGGTGCGTGTTTTTTCATCGAACGGATCCCACACCTGTTCGAGGCCGGGAAGGTGCGCGATCCCTTCCCACGAGCCCAGCGGCAGATGAGCGACGCCGGGAAATTTCGCCGCCCGCAACGCCTGCTCACCGCCGCCGGAAAACGCGCCGGTCGAATTGAATCCCCACTTGCGCATCCGCTCGATCATCCGCGCCATGTAGCGGTCCGGGTCATACGGCTCGCCGTATTTGCGGATCATATTCGCGAGGTGAAATGAGATGACGGTGCCGCCCGCGTCGCCCTTCCACGCGCTCGCAAACTCGCCGTCGCGCGGCGGCAGCCATTCGTAAGCCGCCTCGCGTCCTTTCACCAAAGTGTAGTCCTCGCCCGGATGCGCCGAGCAAAGGCCGAGATGAAAAAACGCGTCGCCCGCCGGGTCCACGAGCAGCCAGCGCTCGCCCTTTTTTTCGAGATGAAAGTAACCCGTGGCCTTAAGTCCGAGCTTCTCTTTGCTGCCGGGCAGGCCGCCGTAAGTCCCGACCGGCGGCGGTCGCAAACTATCGTAGTAAGTCTTCTCCACCGCCGCGTCGGCCTTCAGTTCTTCGACGCTCTTCACCTTGCCAGGCCAATCTTCGCGCGCCGACTGGCCGAGCGCGTCCACGAGCGGCGCGGCCTTGGCCGTCGAGCCTTGCGTGGTGACGGTCAGCGAGAGTTCCTTCCGATCCGGGGCGAAAGGCGTGATGCCTTTGAAATGGAAGATCGCCCAGTTCCACTCGCGGTTGTCGGTGAGTTGAAGATAGGTGTTCGTGGGCGTCTTGAGCACGAGGCTCCGACCCTCGTAGTTGGTGATTTGGAGCGCGTCGGCGTTGCCTTGAAAGAGGTGCGGGTTGCCCGGTTTTTCTTTCGGAAACTCACCTTCTTTGTCGCCGACCTTCCACTTCCCACCTTGGTTAAAGGAGATCGGGATGTGCATGTGCCATTCGAGATTCCTCACCTCTGCTGGCGCATCGGAAAATTTCAGCAGCACCTTGCCGCCGTCGCCGAGCGCGAGGTCGAGCTGCAAGCCGCCTTCGTATTTCAACGTCGCGCCCGTCTTCCCCGCATTCTTCTCGACGAGCTTGCGCACGGGCTTCTGCGCGGAGTCGAGCAGCATCGGATATTCGAGCTCGAACTTCCCGACGCTGCCCGCATCGATGTCGATGCCGCCGTCGCTGAAGCGAACGCCAGCACCGGCTGGCGGTGCATCGGCACTCTTCGGCTTCTCAACGGCAGCGGGCGGCTCCGGCGCTGCGCTCCCGGCTTTCACGCCGAGCCGCTCCAGCACGGGCCGCAGCGCGGCGGCCCACTTTTGATAGCCGGGCTCGGCAAGGTGCAGATGGTCTGCCGCGAAATTTTCGAGCACCGGCTGGCTCACGGAAGTTCCGAGCGGGGGGACGAGATCGAGCACTATCAGGTTGGCCTTCCCCGCGCCGAGTTTGGCGATGCGGGCATTGAGATCGGCGTGCGCGCCGGGCTTGGTCGGCGCGGTGGGATTGTCGCGTGGCGCGACCGTGCAGAGGACGATCGGCAGCGTGGGATACTGCGCGCGCGCCTGCGCGATCATTGCCGCGAGATTCTCCTCCACGTCCGCGGGATTCGCATGCGCGCTCAGGTCATTGCTGCCCGCTTCGATCACGATGGCGCGCGGCTTGAGATCGAGCACATCTTCGCGAAAGCGAAAAAGCACGCCGCGGCTGGTGTCGCCGCCGATGCCGCGATTGGCGACCTTCAAGCCGGGAAACGCCTGCGCGAGCGTCGTCCAATTTCCCGTGAGCGAGTCACCGACGAACACCACCGCGCCCTGATCCTTCTCGCGCTGCGTCCAGAAATATTTGCGGTTATCGACCATCCAGCCGAACACGCGGATCGGCCCCTTGCCCGGCCACGCCGCTTCGTCCTTCGCATCGGGAAAAGGCGTCGGCCCATCCGCCGCGCGCAGCGGCGCATGGACGAAACTGGTGAGGAAAGCGGTGAGCAGCAGGAGTGAGATGCGATGGGGTTTCATGGTTTTGGGAAAAAGGGTGCGGTCTGGATGACCAAGTCGGCGCGCTCGCGGCAACCATCGGCAAGAATCAGCTCGGCGTTGAGCCGGTCGCTGTTTTCGGCGCGGTCGCGGGCGGCGGTTTCGGCGGCGGCGAGGCCGCATGCGAGGTGGCGCGCGGCGACTCGGCTCATGGCGATGTCGAGCGGGCAGTCGAGGAAAACGCGGAGGTCGAAAAGCTCCTCCATCCGCCAGGCACGCAGCAAGAGATAAAGCCCTTCGACAAATACGGGCGTCGCGCTCGCCCGGACTTCGATCGCGCCTTCCCGGGGGTCGCCTTCCGCGTGATCGAACGCCGGAAACACGCCCGCGCCGGTCGCTTTCAAACGCAGCAAATCGGCGCGCAGGCGCTCGGGATCGAAAGTATGCGGCGCACCGCGGCGGCGCACCCCCTCGGCATCGAGCAGCCGCCGCGGCAGGTGATAGCCGTCCATCGGCAGCACCACCGCGCCCGGCCTGCGCGCGCACAGCGCCTCGGTGACCGTGCTTTTCCCCGCACCCGGCAAGCCCGCGAGCGCGAC
>JANXWQ010000064.1 GCA_025351065.1 Chthoniobacter sp.
ACGAGCAGCTCGGCGACGACGCCGTCCTGCTGCGCGTAAATGGTGGTCTGCATCTTCATCGCTTCGAGGGTCACGAGCTTGTCGCCTTTTGCCACTTTGCTGCCGACGCTCACGGACAGCGCGGTGATCATGCCGGGGATGGGTGCGCCGAGTTGGAGCGGCTCGGCGGCGTCGGCTTTCACGCGCGACTTGGTTTTCGCGGCGACGGATTTGTCCGCGATCACGGACTCGCGGGGCATGCCGTTGAGCTCGTAGTTGATGATGCGGCGGCCTTCGTTGTCGGGCGTGCCGACGTTGATGAGCTTGATGAAAAGCACCTTGCCCTCCTCGATGGAGACGCTGATTTCCTCGCCAGGTTTTAGGCCGTAGAAAAACGCGGGCGTGGGCATGGCGCTCACATCGCTGAACTCGCGCTGGAATTTCGCGAAGTCCGCGAAGACGCCGGGATACATGAGATGCGAGTAGAGGTCGTCGTCGCTCGGCTCGCGCTTGGTCTTCGCGGCGATCTCGGCTTTCGTCTCGCGCAGTTTCACCGGCGCGGGTTTGACGCGCTTGGGTTTCGCGGTGCCGAGCACGGCCTTCACCACGTCCGCGGGCCAGCCGCCCATCGGCTCGCCGAGGCCGCCGCTAAGCATGTCGAGCACGCTCTCGGGCCAGCTCGTGCCGGCCGGGAGATTGACCACGTCGGCGGGCTTGATCCCTTTGGTGAAAAGGAACAGCGCCATGTCGCCGACCACCTTGCTCGACGGCGTGACTTTCACGATGTCGCCGAAAAGGTCGTTCACCTCGCGGTAGGTGCGCGCGATATCGGGCCAGCGCGCGCCGAGGCCCATCGCGGCGGCCTGCTCCTTGAGATTCGTGTACTGCCCGCCAGGCATTTCGTGGAGATAGACTTCGGCGCTGCCGGCCTTCGGCGCGGTGTCGAAGGGCGCGTAGAAAGCGCGCACCTGCTCCCAGTAGTCCGAAAATTCATTGAGCGTGCCGAGGTCGAGCGCGGTGTCGCGGGGCGTGTGCTGGAGCGCGGCGACGATGGAGTTGAGATTCGGCTGCGAGGTCGAGCCGCTCATCGAGGCGATGGCGAGATCGACCACATCGCAGCCCGCATCGGCGGCGCGCAGGATCGAGCCGGCGTTGATCCCGCTGGTGTCGTGCGTGTGAAAATGGACGGGGATGCCGATGGCGTCTTTCAGCGCTTTCACCAGCGCACTCGCGGCGTAAGGGCGGCACAGCCCTGCCATATCCTTGATCGCGAGGAAATGCGCGCCCATCTTCTCCAGCTCCTTCGCCATGCCGACGTAGTACTTCAGCGAATACTTCGCCCGCGCCGGATCGAGGATGTCGCCGGTATAGCAGATCGCGGCCTCGCAGATGCCGTGCGTACTTTGCACCGCCTCCATCGCGGCCTTCATGTTGCCGAGGTCATTGAGCGAGTCGAAGACGCGGAAAATATCCATGCCGCTCTCGGCGGCGTGCTTCACGAAACCGGCGACGACGTTCGCCGGATAGCTCGTGTAGCCGACGGCGTTGGCGCCGCGCAGGAGCATTTGGAAACAGATGTTCGGCACGCGCTCGCGCAGCGTGCGGAGGCGCTGCCACGGGTCTTCGTTGAGAAAGCGCATGGCCGTGTCGAAAGTCGCGCCGCCCCACATTTCGAGGGAGAAAAGCTCCGGCGTGCGCCGCGCCACCGCACCCGCGATGGCGGCCATGTCGGCGGTGCGGACGCGCGTGGCCATGAGCGACTGGTGCGCGTCGCGAAAGGTCGTGTCGGTCACGAGCAGGCGCTTTTGCTTGAGCGTCCACTCAGCGAACTTTTTTGGCCCGAGTTCCAGCAAAAGCTGGCGCGTGCCGGACGGCGGCGTCTGCTTGCGATCCCAGTGCGGGAGCGGCGCGGGAGTGAGCGCGGCGGCGGGCTTGTAGCCCTTCGCGTGCGGGTTGCCGTTGACGATGACGTTGCCGAGAAAGCCGAGCAGCTTCGTCGCGCGGTCGCGCTTCGCCTTGAACTCGAAAAGCTGCGGCGAGGTGTCGATCATCGTCGTCGTCGCCACGCCGGTGCGGAAGATCGGGAAGTGGATGACGTTTTCGAGGAACGGAATGTTCGTCTTCACGCCGCGGATGCGGAACTCGCGCAGCGCGCGATCCATGCGGTCGAGCGCCATGTCGAAGGTCTGTCCGCTCGCCGTGATCTTCACCAGCAGCG
>JANXWQ010000212.1 GCA_025351065.1 Chthoniobacter sp.
CGTCTCCAGATGCGACGGCCCGCCCGCCATCGTGAGCCAGATCACGCGCTTCGCCTTCGCGGGAAAATGCAGCGCCGGCAAAATGCCACGCCACTTCTGCTCGGCGAAAAGCGAAGCCGGATTCAGCAGCGAGCCGAGCGCCATCGCGCCGATGCCGCGCGCGGCATTGCCGAGGAAAATGCGGCGGGTTAGTTGCGAGAGGTCGGGAACCATGGTGCGGGGAATGTGATCCATGAAGTGAAAATAGTGTCTGGCTTTCGGCAAGGAGACGCAAGCGGGACATCAGTTTGCGCTCTGCCGACAACCACGAGAAAACTCAAATCGAGAGCGATGATACGTAACTTTTGTCGGCTGCGCGGGTCACTCCGTCCGGGGATTCTTCTTTTGCTGGTTCACGCCGATCGGCACGTCGTTCTGCTGCTTTGCGCCGGGAGTGCTGCGGCCATCGGCTTTGTATTTTTCCAGGAGCGCCTTGAGATCCCGCACGGTGTCCGGCTTTTCGGCAAAGTGATTGCGGCGCTCCGAGAGATCCTCGCGCAGATTGAAAAGTTCACCCGGCTGGTCGTGCTTCGCGTAGCCGCGCTCGGTCTTGAAAAATTCCGGCTCGCCGCGTGCGCCGTTGTCGTCGCCACTCGGCGCGTCAATGAACACCCAGTCGCCTTTGCGGATCGCGAACTTGCCGCTTGCGCTGTGATGCACGGTCGCCTCGCGCACGGGACCGTCGTGCTTTTCGCCGAGCAGCACGGGCAGCACATTCACGCTGTCCGGCGCGGCGTCGGCTGGGAGCTTCGTGCCGAGGAGTGCGGCGACCGTCGCCATGAAATCCACATGGCACATCGTCTCGTCGCTCACGGCACCGGCTTTGATTTTGCCCGGCCAGCGCGCGAGGAACGGCACGCGATGTCCGCCCTCCCACGCGTCGCGTTTCGCGCCGCGCAACTCGCCCATGCTGTAGTGGTGAAACTTCGGGATGCGTTCATACGCGCCGGGTTTGATCTCCACGACCTCCGGCCCGTTGTCGCTGGTGAAAATGACGAGCGTATTTTCCGCCACGCCCGCGCGCTGCAACGCGTCGAGCACCTGGCCCACCGTCCAGTCGGTCTGAAAAACAAAGTCGCCGTATTCACCGACCTGCGACTTTCCCTTAAACTCCGGTGCGGGCACGACCGGGTAGTGCGGTGAGGTGAGCGGGAGGTAGAGGAAAAATGGCTTCCCGGAATTCGCCGCGTCCTCGACCCACTTCACCGCGTGGCGCGTGAGTTCGGGCAGAATGTTCACAAGCTTCCAGCCGGGCAGCATCGGGCCGGGGATGTTGAACAAATCCGCGTGGCCCGAATCGCGCACCGACGGGATGCCGACGGTGCGGTCGTCGTTGATGAAACAATACGGCGGGTAGTTCGGCACCGCGGTGCCGAAATAGTGATCGAAGCCGCGCGCCGTCGGCCCGTCGGCGATGGCCCTGGTGAAGTCCACGTTGCTCATCGGATTCTTCGCGCCCGCCGAGGGCGGCTGGCCGTCGGTGGTCGTCCACGTCATGCCGAGGTGCCACTTGCCGATGCACGCCGTCGCGTAGCCGTGCTGCTTGAGCAACGACGCGACGGTGAGCCGATCCTGCGCGATGAGCGGCGCATCCCACGGGCCGAGCACGCCGCGTTGCAGCCGTGTGCGCCACGAGTAACGCCCCGTGAGAATCGCGTAGCGGGTCGGCGAGCAGACGGAAGTCGGCGCGTGCGCATCCGTGAAGCGCGTGCCCTCGACCGCGAGCCGATCCAGATTTGGCGTGGGGATCTTCGAGTCCTTGTTATAGCAGCCGAGATCTCCGTAGCCGAGATCATCGGCGAGGATGAAGACAATGTTGGGCTTCGCAGCGTCGGCGGCTGTGAGCGGCAGTGCTCCGGCGAGGCTGAGAAGGGCGAGCAGCTTCAGGATCGGATTCATGTGTCGTTCTAACACCGAGCAGCTGTTTCTTTCGGACAACGATCCCGCGTTTCTCTCTGAACGTGCGGCGATGGTGGCCAGGAGGAACGTTCGCCGAACTCGAAGCGCCCGCCTCCTTCCGTCGGCGGCTACTTTGTCGCGGTCACCGGCGTACCGAGCTGGATGCACGCGGCTTCCTTCGTCGAGCGGACGAAGACGCGGCCATTGCTCAGCACGGGAGTCGTCCAGCATTTGCCGTCGATCGCCTTGAAGCGTCCGAGTTCCTTGTAGCTGTCGGGCGATGCCTTGATGCCGACGATTTCGCCGGCGTCGGTGAGCGCGAGG
>JANXWQ010000217.1 GCA_025351065.1 Chthoniobacter sp.
CCGGTCTTGCTGAGGCCGGGCGTCACGAGCACGAGCACGGCGTGGTACTCGGGCCGGTCGAGGTGCTGGAGGAGCAGTTGCGAGACGAGCGTTTTGCCCGCGCCGCTCGGGCCGGTGACCATGCCGAGCGAGGCCTGAAACTCCACCGCAAGCAGCATGTTGCGGTAGGCCTCGGCGTGGCTCTCGGTGCGGAAAAAGAAGCCAGGATTCACGCTGTCGGGGAACGGATTTTCACGCAGGCCGTAATAGCTGACGAAATTTCCCGCGGGCGCAAACGGCACGATTTCACCGGACGCGGCGGCGGGTGGCGCGGCGACGAGGTCGGCGAAAGGATCGGCATGCGGATCGTATCCGGCGGGGCTGAGTTTTGGGAGCGGTGGGTTCATGGCGGCGGTTTCTGGCTGGCGTTTGGCGGACGGAAAATACGGCGCGTCTTCATGCGGCGGCATGCTCGGCGGCGACCGGCGGCGAGAGGAGCTGCCGCGCGATTTCCATGATGTGCTGCGCGTTTACATTCGCCGGATCGAGGGCGACGAGCGGACGGCGCTTTTGGTTCGCCAGCTCGAAGGCGGGATCGCGGCAGAGGCAGCCGAAATCGCCCAGCGCCATGCCGAGAAACTGGCTCGCGCAGCCGGTGATGCGCTCGGTCACGAGCGCCGCCTGGTCTTCGTCGTCGGCCTGGTTGATGAGCACATGCAGCCGCGCGGCCATGCGGTTTTCGTGGGCCACTTTCACGAGCCCGTAGGCGTCGAGCGTGGCCGCGAGATTCGGCGTGGCCACAACCACGGCGTCCTGCGCGAGGCTGAGAAAATGCGTGACCATGGTCGAGATGCCCGCGCCGGTGTCGATGATGAGCACGTCGAAATCCGCCGCCACCGCCATCAGTTCGCGGCCCAGCGCCTCGATCACCGACGCGCTCAATTCCGCCAGCCGGCTAATGCCCGACGCGCCGCACAGCACCTGGATGCCCTCCGGCCCGGACTCCATGATGTCGGCGAGATTCGCCCGCCGGTCGATCACGTCGAGCAGCGTCGCGGTGGGATTGATGCCGGCAAAAACGTGGACGTTCGCCATGCCGAGATCGGCGTCGAAAACCAGCACGCGCTGGCCGAGCCGCGCCAGCGCGACGGCGAGGTTGACGGTGAAGGTCGTCTTGCCCACGCCGCCTTTCCCGCTCGTCACCGCGATCGTCCGCACTTTCCGCATCGACCGGCTCAGTTCCGAACGCACCGCCGTGACTGGCCAGCGATCCACAAACAGCCGGTCGTGAATCCACCGGATGACGCTTGGCGATTTCTGGGAGCCCGCCCCGCTCCGGTCGGCGAATATTTCCGGGAAAGTTTGCTGGATAAACTGGACGCGCGCCGGCTGAAGATCGGCCAGCGTGAGGCTGGCGGAATTCATGGGCTGCGGTCGGGTTTTCATGCGGTGGTGCGCGCTCCTGCCGGGATTCGGCGAAAGGTGGGCGTCATTAGGAAAAGGAGGCGTTTTACCCCACATATTGGGGTTTAAGATTGGCCTTGACCCCCAGTAATAGTGTGACAGCTTCGGCGCGTCAAGCTCGGCGGAGGCGCGATTTTCCGGCTGAGCTGCACGCCCAAACCCATGCCCGATCTTGCCTTTCATTGTGTGGTCTGCGGGAGAAAACTCCACACTTCAGACGAGCCCGCGGGCGGCGTGGTGGAGTGTCCGCACTGCCTGCGCGTGGTGCCCGTGCCGTCGCTGGTTTCGCCGGATTTTCTGCCATGCGCGCCGGTCGCGTTTCCGCCGGAGATTCTTTCGGTGGAAATGAAATTTCTCTGCGCCCAGTGCGACGCCAAACTCGAAGTCGATGTGCGCATGGAGAATCGCGAAGTGGCCTGCCCGAAATGTGCAGCCGCCATCCGCGTGCCGCGACTGCGCGCGGAACCGCAGCCGATCGGCGCGGCGACGCCACTGCTCAGTCTCGCGGAGACGGAGTTTCTCAGCGGCCTCAGCGAACCCGTGGCCGCCGCCCGCTAACCGCCGATGGTCGCGCCCAACTCCGCCAGACAAAGCCGGGAAACGCAGTGCCCCGAATGCGGGCACACCATCAAGTCCGCCGCCGCCGGGCGCGGCAAACGCGTGCAGTGCCCGAAGTGCCGCGCGGCCATTGACCTCGCCGCACCGGAGGCCGCGCCGGCGGGCGAACGGTCCGCACCGCGCCCGGACACCACCGATGTCGCGGCCCTGCTCGCGCGCCTCGAAGCGCTGGAAGATCGCGTGCTCACCCTCGAAGCGCAGGGGCCGCCGAGGCCCGGCGAAACTCCGTCCGCGCCCGCGCCCGTGGCGGCAGCGCCGCCGCCAGACGCGCTGGCCGTCACCCCGGCAAAGCTGCGCTGGGTTGCGCCCGCCGCCGGCACCCTGCCCGCCGAGGGCTTCGCGCCGGAAACCGAGGCCGCGCTGCTGCACAATCTCAGCGCCTTTCCCGCCCGCACCATCACCCTCGGCTCCCCGGCCGGCGACGTGGACGCGCACACCCGCGCCGAGCGGCTGCGGAAAATTTTCGAGCGCGCGCAATGGGCCGTGCAAGGCCCGCACGAAGCCGCGCCGCCTGGCGCCCGGCGCGGCCTGTCGCTCTTCGTCGGCGCGCTCCCGGCCTCGCGCAATGCCTCGGCCACCTACTTCGCCTTCACCGCCGCCGGCTTCGCCCTCGCGTCGATGATCGACCCGGCGCTCCGCGGCGACGACGCGCTGCTCTTCGTCGCCTGAGCCGGCTCGCGCGCGGGCCGGCGGAAATTTTTCCCGCTGCCGCCGCACCGTCCGCCATTCGCCGCGCTTGCCGCGCCGCGCCGCGCCGCGTTACATCTTGCGCCTTTCCTACGGAACCCCATGCGCCTCCTCCGCCCCCTCATCGCCGCCGCCCTGCTCTGGCTCACCTACGTCATTTTTGCCGAGGCCCGCGCGGAGTCGAAAAAAGAACCCGCCGACATGAGCAAGGTCACGCTCTACTTTGGCGGCGTGGTGCTCATCGGCGGCATCGCCGGCATCCTTGTGGTCACGGTGGTCATGCCGGCGGTGGGCGACGCCCTCGGCAATCTCTTTTTCAGCCCGAACCAGCGGATCGAAAAAAACCCGCACGGCGACGCCATGTCGGCCCTCGCCCGCGGCGACTACGAGGCAGCGGTGGCGGGCTACCTCAAAGCGTTCGAGGCCGACCCGCACGACACCCACGCCCTCAGCGAAATGGCCAAGATCGAATGCGAACACCTCGGCAATTCCGACGCCGCCTCCGACTTGCTCGAGCAGGCGCTCGGGCGTGAGTGGACGCCCGAGGACGCCGCCTTTCTCACCTCGCGCCTCGTGGACGTGTACTGGAAATACCAGCACAAGGCCCGCGAAGCCCGCTCGCTGCTCATGCAGATCATCGAGTCCATGCCCAACACCAAGCACGCCGCCAACGCCCAGCACAAGCTCCAGGAAATCGAGCGCGCGCTCGCGCTGGAGGACTAGGTAGTGTTCACGAATTATAAGGGAACCTTCGCACCGAAGGCGCAGCCTCATCCCAGCCTGGGGCAGCGCCCCAGGAAATCGGGAAGGACGACGCGCAGGGCTGAAAGCCCGATTCATGAGTCGGGCGGAGGAGTCGGGCTTTCAGCCCTGGTCCGTTTTCCTTCCTCAACCTGGGGCGCTGCCCCAGGCTGCTATGAGGTTGCGCCTTCAGCGCGGAGGGCTTCGCAATTCGTGAACACTACCTAGGGCACCGGCGTCAGCCGCCCCGCGTGGCTGACCCGCCAGCGGCGGCCGACCCACCACACGAGGGGAAAGCTTCGGGCCATGCAACCGCAGGCGATTTGAACCGCGCCCGCGGCGAGCATCACGGGAAAAAGTAACGGGATAGAAAAGCGCAGTTCTTTGCCTAAAGCGCGAAAACACAGCCAGCGGACGAGCTGAACAGCGACCGCCGAGAGCACACAGGTCCCAGTCCACGTCCCGGGAAACGCCGCGAACACGACGAGTTCCATGCTCGCGACCGTGCCGTTCACGAGAATCATGCCGAGAAAACCCACGGAATTGCATACGCGGTAGGTCACCGCGACCCGGCGCTGATGCCGCCAGTAATCGCGCCACGAGAGCGGATCGCTGTCGAGCGTCGCAACCTGCGCGCTGAGCCGGATCGTCCGCCCGGCCTTTGCCAGAGCCGCTCCGAGCCGGTTGTCCTCCGCGAGAAAATCGCCGAACGCCGCCCAGCCGCCGACACTTTCCACATCCGCGCGGCGCAAACCGGTGCAGGCGCCGAGCGTGAAATTCACGCGCCCAAAGCGTCGCACCACCGCCAGCCCCGGCCACAACTCGAACAACGTGGCCGCCGCGTCGAGCCGCTGCGGCCACGTTGCGAGATTCACGAAACGGTAGCCCGCCGTCAGCGCCTCCGCGCCGCTCGCCAGCCACTCGCGGCGGAAGGCGTCGAGCCATGCCGCGTCGATCAGCGCCTCGCTGTCGCTCAAGACCCAATGCGCGTGCCGCGCGTGCGGCGTCATCTGCACGAGCTTCGAGATTTTCGGATTCAGCGCCGCGCCCGCGCCGCAGCTCACGACGATGATTTCCCGCCCGGGAAAAGCCGCGCGCAACTCCTCACACACGCCCGCTTCCGCCGCGCCCTCGGCCACACCGAGCACGAGCTGATCGCCCGGCCGCATCGCCTCCACGAGTGCGTCCAATTTTGCGCGCAGCGCAGGGACGCCAGCCTTCAGCGGACGCAGCAGCGTCAGCGGCGGCACCTCGGCGGAGGAGGAGGGCGCGGGCTCGTCCAGCCAGCGCCGCACCTGAAGCAGCGCGAGCAGCGCGTAGAAAATGCTCGCGAGACCGAGCAGCAAAAGCAGCGCGAGGACCAACGTCTCCGGCGTGCTCATGCCTTGCGCGGAGTGGGAGAGAAGGGCCAAATCGTCATCGCTGCGCGGACGAACCTGCCCGCGCGCGCCGCAAATTGAAACACCTCATCGTCACCGCCGACGACTTCGGCCGCAGCCCGGAGATCAACGCCGCCATCGAGCGCGCCCACCGCGCCGGCTTCGTCACGCAGGCCAGCCTCATGGTCAATGAGCCCGCCGCAGAGGAAGCCGCGGACATCGCGCGGCGCAATCCCGCGCTGCGCATCGGCCTGCACCTCACGCTCTGCGCCGGACGCGCGAGCGCGGCTGCAGGGGAAGCTGACAGCTTTCCCTACAGCCGCCGCTCGCTTGCCGATGAAAGCGGCCGCTTCACCACGTCGCCCGCGTGCGCCGGGTTGCGTTACGCATTCTCGCCATTGCTCGCCGAGCCGCTCCGGCACGAGATTCGCGGGCAGTTCGAGCGCTTCCGCGCGCTCGGTTTTGCGCCGACGTACTGGGATGGCCACACCCATCTCCATCTCCATCCCACCATCTTCCGCCTCACGCTGCCCATCGCCATCGAGCACGGCTTTCGCGCCACACGCCTCGTCCGCGAACCCGGTTCGTTTGCGCTCGTGCCGTGGATTTTTCAGCGGCTCAGCCGCGCCGCCATGCCGCATTTGGAAAAGCACGGCATCCGTTTCACCGACCGCGTCTTCGGCTTGCGCGACTCGGGACGCATGACCACCGCCGTCCTCGCCCGCGTTTTGGAAAACCTCCCCGACGGCGTAAGCGAACTCTACTTTCACCCCGGAGCCGAGTCCGCCGAACCCGACTACGCCACGCTCATCCCGCTGCTCGCCCGCCACGCGATTACGCTCCTGCCACCGCCAGCCGCGCGCTGATTGCGCGCTGGCCGGCGCAGAGCACTTCCACATCGCTCGCGTGCTCCGCGTCGAGCCGCGCGCGCACCGTGCCGACGGCCAGTTCCGGGCTGTTGCAATCGCGGCTCAGATGCCCGAGCACCGCGCGCCGCAGCCGCCCGCCGAGCAAGTCGGCGAGCACGTTGGCCGCCGCCGCGTTCGAGAGATGCCCGTGGCGCGACATGATCCGCTGCTTCACCGACCACGGCCGCTTGGTGTCGTTTTGCAGCAGCTTCTCATCGTGGTTCGTCTCGATGAAAAGCGTCTGCGCCGCACGCACGCGCTCATGCACGAGCTTCGTCGCCTGCCCGAGATCGGTGAGAAAACCGAGCGCGTCCGCGCCGTGATGGAGCACGAAACCCACCGGCTCCACCGCATCGTGCGGCACAGGAAACGTCTCGACCGTGATGTCCTTGATCGTGAACGCGCTGCCCGTGGCAAACAGCCGCCAGTCCTGCCGCAGCTCGGGCGCGTCCTTTTGCAGCACTTCGGCGGTCAGGCGGTTGCAGTAGATGGGCGTGGGATATTTTTTCCCCCACACCCGCAGCGCGCCCGCGTGGTCGCCGTGCTCGTGAGTGAGCAGGATGCCGTCGATCTCCAGCGGGCTGACGCCGCACAGCTCGAGCCGTGCGGCGATCTGCCGCGCGCTCAGGCCGCCGTCGATGAGCAGCCGCGTCTGCTCTGTCTCGACCAGCGCGCAGTTTCCCGCGCTGCCGCTGCCGAGGATGGTGACAAAAAACATCGCGCGCAGACTACACGCCGCGCGCCGTTCTGCCGACTGCAAAAACCCGCCCGCTCAAGGCAGCGCCTTGACGACGATGTTTTTGAAATGCGCCTCGCTGCCCGGATCGTGGCCCTGGATGGCAAAGGTGCCGTGGTCGATGACCCGATGCAGATGATTCGGCGCCGGCTTGAAATCCTCCGCCTCGGTGTAGTCGGTGATGACCTTGTCGTTGACCTTGATGACCACATGCTTGCCCTCGACGCGGATGGACATGTTGTACCACTCGTCGTCCTTCGCCGGCGCGACCTTGTTGTCCATGATGTCGTAAAGCCCCGCGCCTTTTTTCCAATCGCCGTGGGTGTTGTTGACCTGCACCTCGAAGCCCTTGTCCGGCCAGCCGTCCGGCTGAAATTCGGTGTGGAAATAGAAGCCGGAATTCGAGTTGTGCTTCGCCATGATGTCCATCTTCACCTCGAAGTTTTTCCAGTCATGGTTTTGCACCGGGCCGTCGTAGAAAAGATGCGAGCGGTTGCCGTGGACGACGATCTCGCCGTTCTCCACGGAGAAGGTGCCGGGCTTCTCGCTGGCCTTCCAGCCGTCGAGCGATTTGCCGTCGAAAAGCGGCGTCCAGCCACCAGCGGGATCGGCGGCGAAGGCGGGGAGTGAAAGGGCGAGGAGGGAGGCGAGGAGGAGACGTTTCATGCGCGCGACGCTAGCCGGTGCCGCGCCCGCGGCAAGCTCCGTGATGCGTTTTCAAAACCGCAAAATCAACAGCGCCCCGCGCTGTAGGGGAAGCTGCCAGCTTCCCCTGCAGCCGCGGCGCCAGCGCCTGCGGAAGCTGCATCAGCACCGGCTCGCGGGCCGCATCCAGCCAGCGCGCGAGCGCTGTCAGTTCGCGCTCGCGCAGCACCGTGCAGCCCGCGGTACCGGTGCGCGCGCCGCGCCACAGGTGGAGAAAAATGCACGAGCCCGCACCCGGCACCGCGTGCGGATTGTGCGCCACCACGAGCCCCAGTGCGTAGTCCCGCACCGCGCCCATGCATTCCGCGGAATGCCAGTCCGGCAGCGCGATCGCGGCGCGGTCCGCGAGGCGGTTGTAGTACCGCGACGCCGGATCATCCACCGCCTCCAGCGTCGGCGAGAGCGGCACCGCCGGCAGCTTCAGCCCCGCAATTTTCTCCCACACGCCAAACGCCGCCGTGAGCCGGAACACCCCCGCCGGCGAACATCGGTCGCCCTCACGTTTGCGCGGCGCACCATCGCCACCCGGCACCGCGTGCAAGCCCAGCCCCCACGCCAGCCCGTGCTCGCCGAGCAGCGCCGGCACCGCCTTTCCCACCGGCACCCACGCGGCCTCGGGAGCCGCGCGCTCGAAACGCCGTACCGTCGCCACGGACACGCCCCAATCCGCCGCCGTCACCACCACAAGCTGCCTGCAGCCACGCGGAACCGCTTTTTCAAAATCGGCTGCAGGCGTGGACATCGGCAGGAAAAGGAGGCTGATAAAAGCGGCGATCCGCATGCACCGGACGTTAGCGGGCGGGCCGCGATTGCGCGGGAAAAATCCGCGGCCCGGCGGCCAAAGAAACACTTGCGCCCGGTTTCGCGCCTGCTAGAGATTCCGCCCTCGCAAAAAGCTCGGGTGGTGAAATGGCAGACACGTACGTTTGAGGTGCGTATGCCGCAAGGCGTGGGGGTTCAAGTCCCCCCCCGAGCACTTTTTTCGAATACAACGCGGAAAGGCTTTTCCACACTTAATCTCCGGTCGGTTTCAGTCAGCCGTATTCTGTGCCGGACGATTTTTC
>JANXWQ010000123.1 GCA_025351065.1 Chthoniobacter sp.
GGCGGCGGGCGCGGCGGGCTTCGCGGCTTTCTTCTCGCCGGCCACCGGGGCGGTCTTGCCGAGGTGGACGGAGTGAGCTTCGAGCACGTCGCCCTTTTTGAAGTAGGAGCCGGTGACGTAGGCATTGAGCGCAATGTCGTCGAACTTCGCGGGCTGCTTGGTCACGGTGTTCTGGATCTTAGTTTCAGCCGTCACCACGAAGGTGCGCTCGCCGGCCTTTTCCTTGAAAGTGAAGGTCTGCTTGGCCTTGTCCACCACATCGACCACGCCGGCGTAGGGCAGCGGTTTGTCGGTGACCACTTTGGCGGCAGCTTTCGCCGCGGGTGTGGCCGCGGGAGCGGCAGTGGTGGCAGGGGCGGCGGGTTCTTTCGCCTGGACGCCGAATGGCAGGGCGATGACGAGGGTGGCAAGCGCGAGGGCGCTGAGGAGGGTGGTCGGTTTCATGATGGTTTGGTTTGTTGGTTGGTTGACTGTCAGCCGTGCTAAGACGCAGACGCGCGGAGTTTGATCAAACAAACTTTGGGAATCTTGCCCGCGCCGCCCGGAGTTTTGACCGGGTTAGTTTTACCTGACGGGAAAATTCGGGCCTTTTCGTTTCCTTTCGTGTCTTTCATGGATCAAATCCCAACCAGCTTCACCTTTCCCAAAAAACTCATGGCCCTCAAAGCGACCATCTGCAAAGCCACCGTGCAGCTTTCCGACATCGACCGCGGCGTCTATGGCGACCACGCGGTGGTGATCGCGCGGCACCCGTCCGAGACCGACGAGCGCATGCTCGTCCGCCTGCTCGCCTTCGCGCTGAATGTGCCCGCGGACGACGACCTCGGCGCACTCGAATTTGCCAAAGACATGTGGGACGCAGACGAGCCCGGCCTTTGGCAGAAGGACCTCACGGGCCGCATCCTGCATTGGATCGAAGTGGGTCAGCCCGACGAAAGGCGGCTGCTGCGCGCGGCGTCGCGCGTGGAGCGGGTCAGCGTTTACAGCTTCGGCGCGAGCACTCCGATTTGGTGGAAAAATCTCGCGTCCAAACTCACGCGCGCGCGCAACCTCGCGGTGTGGCAGATCCCGGCGGAGCAAAGCCAGGCGCTCGCCGCGCTCGCGCAGCGCACGATGGAACTTCAGGTCACCGTGCAGGACGGCGCCATCTGGGTGGGCGACGGCACGCGCTCCATCGAAGTCGCGCCGGTGCGGCTCAGCAGCTAGGCGCAAAGCCGCAGCGCGGGCGCACGCGGCGCGCTCACCACCACATGAGCTTGTAACTGGCGAGCCAGTAGAGCCACCACAGGATCAGCCCCGCGGCGACGCTGCGCCAGAGCCAGGCGCGCGAGCCGGGTGCGCGCGGCCGGCGCGGGAGTGGGCGGACGATTTTTTCCGCGTCGTCCTCGTAGGCCCAAGCCGGCAGGTCGAGCGCGGCGTAGTCGGGCCCGTCGTCCAGCTTCCAGCCGCTGTCGTGGCACGCGCCGCACTCGGGGCAGGCGCAGGCTTGCGGCGGCACGTCTTCGCCGCAGACCGGGCAGATTTCCGGCGGACGGCGCGGTTTCATGCACGGACGGCGATGCGCGTGCCGGCCGTCTCCACGGTCTGGCCCGCGCGGATTTTGCACGCTTTGCGCAGCTCGCGCTGGCCGTCCACCTGCACCGCGCCGGAGCCTACGAGCGCCTTCGCTTCGCCGCCGCTGGCGCAGACGCCGGTGAGTTTCAAAAGTTTGTGCAGCTCGATAAATTCGCCGCGGATTTGGATTTCGTGGTTTTGCATTGGGTGAAATCAGGCGCGCTGGAATTGCGGGTGATCGAGGATGAGGCGCGCAAAAGACGGGTGCTCGTCCGCAGGCATTCCGGCGGGAAACTGCGCGATGGAGCGCCCCCATTTGGCCAGCCACTCCGCTCCGAGCAGTTCCAGCCGGCCCGGCGCAGACGCCTGCCAAGCGGCGGGCGTGAGGGCGATGGTCGTCTCGGTTTTTTCCCCGGCGTTACGACCGCGTGCGACGTAGAAACCGGCGGCGAGCAGCGCGACGCGATTCGCGGTCGAGCAGGTGTAGGTGAACAGCTCGGCGGCCCGGCCCGCGCAGGCGGCGAAGACTTTGTGGAATGCAGTGAGCGTCCACGGATCGCCGACGGCGCGGGTGGAAAACATGTCGTAGAAAATCAGGTCGGGCGGCGCGGGCGCGGCGGTGAGCGTGGCGAGAAAATCGCCCGGCACGAGCACCCAGCTCAGGCCCGCGTGCTGGCGCGACTGCCACTCGCCGGTTTCCAAAATCGCGGCGGGGCCGGCGTGGCGCAGGTAAGGAAATTCGCGATTATGGCGGAAGGCGAGGCGCAGCGAGTCGAGGTCGTTTTCAAAGCTGATGATCCGCAGCGGACGCACCGGCCCCGAGGCGGCCTGCGCCTCGTAGCAGTGGATCGCGGCCATCGCATTCGCCGCCGCGCCGAGGCCCACATCCCAGATGACGAGCGGCTCCATCTGCCTCAGCCGTGTTTCATCCGTGTCCATCCGTGGCGCAAAACTCAGCCGCTCGGCGAGGCGTGACTGCTCGACGTAAAGCCGGCGCGCTTCCTCCATCGGCGCGGTGCGCGCGTGCATGATCTCGCCGGAGGAAATCTGCCGGATGTTCGCCCAGCCCTCCCACGCGGTATGGATTTCGTAGTCGCCAAGCGTGCGCAATTTTTTCCGCGAGGGCTTTTGCTGCACCGTCGGATGATCCACGTCCGACGCGTGCAGAAACTCGCGCTTTGCCCGGTACAGCTCGAGGAAGCGGCCCGCGAGAATGCTCGCGCGGATGTCGCGCATGAGCTGGTGGTAAAAGTAAATGTTGTGCTGGCCGAGGAGCTGCCAGCCGAGGGTCTCGCCGGTCTTGGCGAGATGATGGAGATAGGCGCGCGAGTAGCGCGTGCAGGTCGGGCACGCGCATTCGGGATCGAGCGGCGCGTCGGCAAATTTGTATACGCCGCGCTTCATTTGCAGGTAGCCGCGAGAGGTGAAAACCGCGCCGCGCTGCGCGACCTGCGTGGGGATGATGCAGTCGAACATGTCCACGCCGCGATGCACCGCTTCGAGGATATCGAGCGGCGTGCCCACGCCCATGAGGTAGCGCGGACGATCCTCCGGCAGCAGCGCCGCGGTGAGTTCGCACACGTCCTCGCGCTCGCTTTTCCCCTCGCCCACCGCGAGCCCGCCGATGGCGAATCCATCGAACGGCATCGCGCCCAGCACGTCCGCGCTTTCGCGCCGCAGCTCGGGAAAAAGCGCGCCCTGCACGATGGCAAACATCGCCTGCTGCGAATCCCCGCGCGCCGCCAGACTGCGCGCCGCCCACCGGTGCGTAATGCCGAGCGCGGCCCGCGCCGCGGCTTCATCGGCGGTCGAGGGGATGCACTGGTCGAGCACCATCATGATGTCGCTGCCGATGGCCTTTTGCGTCTCAACGCTCAGCTCCGGGCTAAGCAGAATCGTCTTGCCGTCGAGATAGCTTTGGAACGCCGCGCCCTCCTCACTCATCGCCCGCGAGTGCGGCAGCGAGAAAATCTGAAACCCGCCCGAGTCGGTGAGCACGGACTTTTTCCAACTCATAAAACCGTGGATGCCGCCCGTGCGGCGAAACACCTCCGGCCCCGGCCGCAGCAGCAGATGGTAGGTGTTCGCGAGCAGGATTTGCGAACCCGCGTCTTCGAGCGTTTGCGTGAGCTGCGCCTTCACCGTGGCCTGCGTGCCGACGGGCATGAAAAGCGGCGTGAGCACTTCGTTGTGCAGCGTGCGAAAAGTCGCGGCGCGGGCGCGCGAGCCGGGGGTCTGCGCGTCGAGTTGAAAGTGCAGGCGCGACGGACTCACGGGCGGCGGAGCAGGGCGGAAATCATGTGGGCGCTGAGATACGACATCGTGCCGCGCGACGCCAGCGCCGCTGTAGGGGAGGCTGGCAGCTTCCCCTATAGCGCGCGGCGGCGGCTGGGGGGAAAGCGCTGGAATTTCTCCGAGCGCGCGCAGATAGTCTGCGCCTGCGCCTCCACCGGACGCGAACCGACTTCGATTTTTCCTCCCACCGAATCGCCGCCGCCGGGGTTAAAGCGCCTAAACCCTCATGGACATTTACATTTTGCGCGACGGCAAGGAGACCGGGCCTTTCAGCGAAGCAACCACGCAGACGCTGCTCCAGCAGGGCAGCATCGCCGAGACGGATTTCGCGTGGCATGCGGGCCTGCCGAAATGGATCGCGCTCGCCGATGTGCTCAACCCTCCGGCACCCGCGCTGGAGACGCCGCCGCCACCGCCGCCCGCCGCCGATGAAATCCCAGCGGTCGTGCCCGCGCCCGTCACCGACCTGCCGAAAGCCGGCGAATCCGCGACCGAAAAACAGAAGGCGCTGCTCGGCTATCTCGGCATTCCGTTTTCCGCCGAACTCTCCAAAGACCAGGCCGCGCTGCTGGTGAACGACGCGATCGAGGATGCGAAAAACGGCCCGCGCCTCGTGCAGTGGAACACCGACCGGCTGAAGCTGCACCCCGACCTTTTCGCCGCGGAACTCCAGGCGAAAAAAGAGGCCCGAGCGAGCGAGTTTTTCGCGCACTGCGAAGGCGAGGGCGCGGAGTATTTTACCAAAATCACCAAGGCCCACTGCCAGGTGCTCGTCGGCTATCTCGACGTGAAATTTCCCAACTGGGACGAGGACCGGGACGCGGCAAAAAAGTATTTTTTTCCCGCGGTCGCGGAAAAATTCCCGCAGCTCGTGGCGAAGCCGTGGAAGAGCAAACTGCGCTACGCGAGCGGCGCGAAGATCGCCGCCGAGATCGGCCGCCAGCGGCCCGCGGGCGGCAAGGTGCGGCGGCGCACGGCGGCGTCCTCGGGCCCGCTCGCGGCCATCACCCGCGGGCTGGTCTTTGGCGCGATCATTCTGGCGATGTTTTTCTTCGTGCAAAAGGTGCTCAACGCCGGCGGCACGAAATCGTCCGCCGCGCCTGACAAGGCGGCAACGGGTCAGGCGGGAAATCCCGCGCCGAAACTCGCGCCCCCACCCGCGCCGGTGAAGCCCGAGGCGCTCCCGGCCATCGCACCGGAAAAAATGGCCGCCCTGGCCGAGCCCGCCAACCCCGCCATCGCGGCCCTGCCCGGCGATCCGCTCATGGCCGACCCGGCGAATCCCGCCGCCGTCGTCGCCGCCAGTCCCCTCGATCCTAAAATGGCAGCGCTGCCCGGCGACGCAAAGATCCCCGCACCGCCCGCCGATCCCGAAATGGCCGCTGTGCCCGCCGCACCCGCGCCGAAATCCGCCGTGCCGCTCAACGGCTTCCCGCCCGACCCACCGCTCACCGGCGGTTCGCTTTTCGACCCCGCCAAACCCGCGGCCCCCGCGACCCCCGCACCCGCGCCCGCCGTGGCCCCCACCGCCCCGCCCGCCGATCCCGCCGCCGCCGCGAGGCCCAATCTCAAGATCACCAAACAATTCGAAGTCCAGTTCGCCTACGGCAAGATGAAGCTGCCCGTCGGCACTTCCGTGAAGTTCGTCGCCCGCGAAGGCAACAACGTCCGCGTCAACTACCTCAACTCCATCATCGTCATCCCCCTCACCTCCACCGACTTCACCGAAGCTGCACCCGCGACAGCACCGGCACCTGCTCCTGCGACGCCCCCCGCGCCCGCACCCCCCTCGCCGGATTTGTAGTGGCGCGCGCGGTTCCGTCCGCGCCCGACCCCTCTCCGCGATGCTTTATGCCGATCTGGATTCGGCCCATTTTTCTGCCAACGCCTCTGCTTTGCCTTCTGGCGGCAGTTTTTGGCGCGGGCGGTTGGTGATGACGAGAACCACGGCCGCGACGATCAGGGCTGCGCCGGCGAGCATGGAAGACGTCAGCTTTTCACCGGCAAAGCCCGCGCCGAGCAGCACCGCGACAACGGGATTCACGTAGGCGTAGGTGGCGACTTGTGCGGGCGGGCAGTAGCGCCAGAGCCAGAGGTAAGCGTTGTAGCCGAGGATCGCGCCGATGAAAACGAGGTAGATGAACGCCGCGAGTGACCGCGTCGTGACCTGGGCCAGCGCGAAGTCCGCGGTCTCCCCGCGCAGCACCGCGCCAACGAGCAGCGCGGCTCCGGCGGTGAGCATCTGCATCCCGGCCATGAGCAGAGGCGCGGTGCCCTGGCCGGCGCGGCGGGAGTAAAGCGAGCCCGCCGACCAGATGACGCCGCCGGTCAGAATCACGCCGACGCCGAGCAGAAAACGCGGGTGCATTTTCACCGCCGCATCCGGGCGCGCCAGCAGTGCCACACCCGCGAGGCCACACGCAAAGCCGAGCCACACCTGCGCGGTCGGGCGCGGCGACTGGCCGGTGAGCCAGCCGATGAGCACCATGAAAACCGGCACCATCGCGATGAGCAGCGCGGCCAGCCCCGACGGCACATACTGCTGGCCGAAGGTCAGTCCGCCGTTGCCGCACACCAGCAGGCAGCCGCCGACTATCGCCGCGCGGCCCCACGCCGCGGGCGTCGGTTTCACCGCCCCGCGCAGGCGCGCCCACGCGTAGAGCAGCGCCCCGGCGACGAGGAAACGCGCCGCCGCCATGAGCAGCGGCGGCACGGATTCGATGGCCATTTGGATGCCCAGATAGGTCGAGCCCCAGATGACATAGACGAGCGCGAAGGCCGTCACCACCGCGCTGCGCGACGGCTGGTTCACGACGCGGCGCTCCCCACGCGCACCTCCGCCTCGGGCACCGCGCTGACGAGCACGAGGCCGCGGCCTCGCAGTTCGCAGGCTTCGCCCGCGGGGAGCAGCGTGTCGGTGGGCGAGCCTTCGCGGGTGATCCACAGCGCGCCCCTCAGGCAGCGGATGGGCAGCCGGTCGTGGCCCAGCTCGATGCGCCAGAGATCGCCGCGGCGCAGCGACATCTGGAAGGCCGGAGCCGAGACGGAGGAGGAGCGGAAAATGCGGTTGGAGCGGGCGAGCGTGGGCATGGAGCGAGCATCGCCGGTCACCGCCATCAATACAGACTCAGCCAAGTTGATTTTGCAGCGGTACAGTTTTCGCGCTAAACGAACTGTGCTGTCCCGCTTTTCCGCGCCCTGTCCCTTTCCGCCAACCCGCTTCCGCCCACCATTCTTCGCCATGATTCACGACGATTCCCCCGCCGCCGGGCTGCTCTACGAAAAGGTCGCGGGCAAGATCACCAAGCTCATCCGCGACGGCGTGCTCCGGCCCGGCGACCGCATCCCGTCGGTGCGCCGCGCCAGCCGGCAGCATCGCGTCAGCGTGACCACGGCGGTGCAGGCGTATCTCGCTTTGGAAAATCGCGGGCTCATCGAGGCGCGGCCGAAGTCCGGTTTCTACGTGCGCTTTCGGCGGAGCGAGGACATCGCCGAGCCGCGCCTGTCGAAGCCCGCCGTGCGCGCCGCGGCCGTCGGCATGGTCGATCTGGTCACCCGCTTTTTCGAGAGCGCCGCGCGGCCCGGCATCGTCCCGCTCGGCGCGGCGCTGCCTGGCGAGGAACTGCTGCCGACGGTGAAGCTCAACCGTCTGCTCGCGAGCATCAGCCGCACTTCCGCCGGGCGCTCGGCGAGCTACGACATCCCGCCAGGCTGCGCGCCGCTGCGCCGCGAAATCGCGCGCCGCTCGCTCGACTTCGGCAGTCCGCTGGGCGTCGATGAAATCGTCACGACCTGCGGCGCGACCGAGGCGCTGGTGCTGTGCCTGCGCGCCGTCGCGCAGCCGGGCGACATCATCGCCGTCGAGTCGCCGACCTACTACGGCTTCCTCAAGACCATCGAGGGCCTCGGGCTCAAGGCCGTCGAGATTTCCACCCACCCGCGCGACGGCATGGACCTCGACGCGCTGGCCGCCGCGCTCCGCCGGCACAAGATCGCCGCCGTGCTCGCGATGCCGAGTTTCAACAACCCGCTCGGCTCGCTCATGCCCGACGAGAATCGCCGCCGCCTCGTCGAGCTACTCGCGAAAAAGGAAATTCCGCTCATTGAGGACGACGTGTACGGCGACCTGCATTTTGAGCCCGTGCGTCCGCGGGTCGCCCGCGCCTTCGACCGCCACGGGCTCGTCATGCTGTGCGGTTCGTTTTCCAAAACGCTCGCGCCCGGCTACCGCGTGGGCTGGTGCGCGCCGGGCCGTTTTCTCGAGCGCGTGAAGACGCTAAAATTCACCAACACCATCGCCACGGCCACGCTGCCGCAGCTCGCCATCGCCGAGTTTCTAAAAAACGGCGGCTACGACCACCACCTGCGCACCCTGCGCCGCACCTACGCCGAGCAGGTGCAGCGCGTGAGCGAAGCCGTGGCGGAAAGTTTTCCGCCCGGCATCGCGCTGTCGCGTCCGCGCGGCGGCTTCGTGCTGTGGATCGAGCTGCCGCGCGCGGTCGATACGCTCGCGCTGCACGAGCAGGCGCTGCGGGAAAACATCAGTATCGCGCCCGGCCCGCTTTTTTCTGCGAAACAGCAGTTTCGCAACTGCATCCGCCTGAGCTGCGGCCACCCGTGGAGCAGCCGCCACGAGCGCGCCATCAGCGTGCTCGGCTACCTCGTGAAAAAGGCCGCCGCCCGTTGAGGCTCGCGTAGCGCGACATGGCGCGGCTGGCCGCTCAGCGGCTGCGCGCGGAGACGGGCTGGTAGCCGCGCCCGGAGCAGCCGCCGATTTTCCCAAAGTCGATGCCGAAGACGACGAAGCCCTCGAAATTCTGCGCGTCGCGATTCGTGCCCCACTGCGCGACGAAATCGAGGTGCGTGCGCGGCGTGGGCCGCCACTGAATGCTTGGGCCGACGAGGCATCTCCGCAGCGAATCCCCGCGCCCGCCGGCCACACTTTCGTCCTTGTATTGCAGCTCGATCCCGACCCCAAGTTTGTCGTCGATCACCGAGTAGCTGAGGCCGCCCTGGATCGCGAATTCCGTCGCGCGCGCGCCACCGATTTCCTGCTCGAAAGCGCCGTTCAGCGCCCAGTGCAGCCGCCGCGTAAGGGCGTCGCCGAGCAGCAGCTTGAACTCGTACACGTCCGGCCCGTAGTGCGAATTCGCGAGCTTGTATTCCGCGTAGAGCGTCGGGTTCGCGGGGATTTTTCCCCAGTCGGCAAAGGCGAAGCGCAGCTCGAAGGCGACATTTTCGTGACGCGCACGGCGGTTCTCGTCGGCCACCCAGTTTTCATAAATGTCGAGCTGCATCCGGCCCGGCAGGCCGATCTCGAGTTCGTGCTGGAAAAGATTTTCGACCGTGTGATCGCGGTTGTCGCGGATGCGGTACCACTGCTCGTAGCCGACCTCCCAAGGCGCTTTCTGGAGATAGACGCGCGTGCTCGTGAAGCGGCGGTGCGAAGTCCACTCGGGCCGCCCGGTTTCATCCGCCGGACGCTCCTCGGCGAGGCCGAGGCCGGTCGAGAAAGACATCTCGGTCGGCGGCGGCGTGAGATCGCGCTCGGCGGCTTGGGCGGCGGTGAAAGCGGTGAGCGCGAGGACGGGGAGGGGGAGTTTGGAATGGATCATGCAGAGGGTGGTGGGTGTAGGTGAAAATGGACGCGCGCGCTTTAGCAGCGGATGTGCCGCCGCCCGTTTCCACCGCGTCTTCCGGTTTTTTCCAAAGCCTCTATCCGCCGCCGAATCCTTTGCCCATCAGCCTTCCTGAGCGATCCGCATTTTCCCAAACGAACTGCGCCAGACCGCCGCCGACCGCCCCCGCCGTTTCCGCGCGTGGACAAAACTTAACCTTGTCATCCATCTTCGCGGACACCTTGTATCCGCCGCCCCGCATGTTCCGACCTCGCGCTTCCACCCTTTGGCTCCGCCTTGCCGCGCCGTTTTTGCTGTTCGTGGTGGCGGGTTCCATTGGCATCGCGCTGTGGCTGCACGCGGCGGCGCAGCGCGAGTCGCAGACCGTCTTCGCCACGCTCGCGCGGACGAATGCCGAGTTCATTCGCAGCGCGAAGCTGCCCGCGAATGAGCGCGTCGCTGAATCCATCGGGCGCGTGCTCGGCATGGACGTGTTCTTTCGCCAAAGCACCTGGGACATGAGCCTCGGCGAAGGCGGCGCGACCGATGTGCAGAAAAGCCGCGAGCTGGTGCCCGCGCCCAGCGGCCCGCTGGCGGAGCACGCCGGGCTGCTCGGGGAACTCGTGGCGGAGCAGGGCATCGTCAGCGCGGGCTCGGACTACGAGGCCATCGCGGTGCCGATGGACAAAGAGCGCAGCCTCATCGTCGTGCGCCGCGTGCAGCCGGCGATCGGCTTTTTGCTGAAGCCGGAAACGCTGCTGGTGCTCGCCGTTTTCTGGCTTTTTTCCGTGGGCCTCGCGTGGGCGCTGGCGCGCGGGCTGGTGCGCCCGCTGCGCCTGCTCGCGCAACGGCTGCCGCACATCCAGAACGATGCCGAGCTGCTACCCGGCGCGGAGCGGAATGACGAGATCGGCCAGGTCGCCCGCGCCTATTTGGAAACGCGCGCGCAGCTCCGCGCCGAGCGTGTGCGCCGCGAACAGGCCGAGCGTCTCGCGCTACTCGGCCGCATGGCCACGGGTCTGGCGCACGAGATTCACAATCCGCTTTCCGCCATCCGCATGCACGCCCAGCTCATCGACTCCGCGGTGGACGGCGAGCAGGCCGCGGCGCTGCGCGACTCGCTACCCGTGCTGCTCGGCGAGACGGCGAAAATCGAAGGGTTGGTCAACCAGTGGATGTTCCTCGCTCGCCCCGCGCCGCCGCAGACCGCGCCCGCCGACCTCGCCGAAATCGTGAGCGGAGTCGTCCGCGCGCTCGGCCCGCAGGCGGCGCACGCGCGGGTGGAAATCGTCAGCGAACTTCCCGCCGGCCTGCGCGCGAGCGTGGATGCGCGCCGGATTTCGCAGGCCGTCGGCAACATCGCCATGAACGCCATCCAAGCCATGCCCGGCGGCGGCACCCTGACCATCAGCGGCTGGCGCGGCGACAGCGTGCGCCTCGTCTTTCGCGACACCGGCGTGGGCTTTTCGCCGACGGCACTCGCGCAGCACGCCGAGCTTTTCTTTTCCGAAAAGGAAGGCGGCATGGGCATCGGCCTCAGCGTCACCGCCGAGATCCTCAAGGCCCACCATGGCGCGCTGGTCGTGGGGAACGGGCCGGACGGCGGCGCGGTGGTGACGGTGCAGCTACCTTTGCTGGTGGAAAAATCCGAAATCCGAAATCCGAAACAAATTTCAAAAGTGTGTAATTCAAAGGGTCTTAGCAGCTTTACGAGGAGGAAAGGAGCATAACATGCTGATGGTGAATGAAAAACAAGTACATAAAGCACGCGCACATTTCCGAAGGGTTATTTCGGAGGGTCTTGAAGTTGTTTTGTGCGGATATTCCGGCGCGGACGACGGGCGGTTTGGCCGGGTTGAGCGTGCAGGGGACACAACAACTTTACGATGGGTTGCGGTTGCGGATCATGGAACTGGCGCTGGCCGAGGCGCGGCCGTTTGCGGGCGAGGTGGAGATCGACGAGAGCTACTTTGGGGCGCGGCGGGTGCGTGGCAAACGCGGGCGCGGCGCGGGCGGCAAGACCCCCGTCATCGGCCTGCTCAAGCGCGGCGGCAAGGTCTTCACCGAGATCGTCGAGAACTGCTCCAAACAAGCACTGATGCCGATCATCAAGGGCCAGGTGCTCTCCGCAACCACCGTTTATACCGACGGCTGGAAGTCTTATGACGGCCTGGTTTTGGGTGGCTACAAACACCACCGCATCCATCATCATCAAAACCAATTCGCGCGCGGCAAGAATCACGTCAATGGCATCGAGAGCTTCTGGAGCTTTACCAAACTGCGCCTCGCCAAACTCCGCGGCATCCGCGCTCATTACTTCTTCCTCCACCTCAAAGAATCCGAATGGCGTTTCAATCATCGTCACGATAATCTCTACCTTCTCTTACTCAAAAACCTCCGCTCAAATCCCCTCTAAAGCTGCTAAGACCC
>JANXWQ010000157.1 GCA_025351065.1 Chthoniobacter sp.
CCGAGCAGCACGCCGCTGACTAAGACCGACAAAACCAATGCCGTGACTGCGGCTTTACGGAAGGGGATTTTCGACCGGCAAGAAGCCGACGAACAAGAGCGAGGTTGTGCAGGAGGATTCATATAAAAGTGAGTTTCATAATAATTTGAGCAGCAAGGCAAGCTAAAAGAGCTAAAAAAAAGGGTGCAGGATCGCGCGACCAAGCCCGTTCTTCAGTCGCGCACCGCGGCCACGGCGAGTCCTTGATAAATTCGAGCTTGGTCATTGCGCCGCCATTGTTCATTCGTCTTGGCGTCGCATGTTCCCCTTCATCCTCCGCCGCTTCGCCGCCATGCTCGTGGTGCTGTTCTGCGTGGTCACGATCACTTTCTTTCTCGTGAAAGCGATGCCCGGCAGCCCGTTCACGAGCGAGCGCAACATCCCCGACGCCATCAAGCAGCAGCTCCTTGCGCGCTTCAATCTCGGCGGGTCGAACTGGGAGCAGTACGCCACCTACATCGGCATCCGGCGCAACGTCTCCGGCCACTACAGCGGCCTGCTCCAGGGCGACCTCCAGCTTTCTACAAAGTACCGCGACCGCTCCGTGGCCGAGCTGCTGCGCGACAGCCTGCCCATCTCCGCCATGCTTGGCGTCGCCGCGTTTCTGCTCGCCACCACCGGCGGCATCTGGCTCGGCTCCATGGCCGCCGTGCGGCACCGCACGCCCGCCGATACCGGCGCGATGCTCGCCGCGCTTTTCCTCATCAGCATCCCGAACTTCGTCATCGGCCCCGTGCTCGTCCTCGTCTTCGCCATCTGGCTGCGCGTGCTGCCGGTGGGCGGCTGGGGAAGCTGGACCAGCCTTGTTCTTCCGGCCATCACCCTCGCCGGGCCATACGTCGCCTACATCGCCCGGCTCATGCGCACCAGCATGCTGGAGGTGCTCGGCCAGGACTTCATCCGCACCGCGCGGGCGAAAGGGCTGAGCGACACCCGCGTCGTCTGCAAGCACGCGCTCAAAGTCGCCCTCCTCCCCGTGGTCAGCTACCTCGGCCCGCTCGCCGCCAATCTCCTCACCGGCTCCCTCGTCATCGAGACCATCTTCAACCTCCCCGGCGCCGGCCCCTTCTTCATCAACTCCATCCTGAACTCCGACGTCTTCCTCCTCGAAGGCGTGGTCATCATCTACTGCGCCCTCCTCGTCGCGCTCAATCTCGCCGTCGATGTCGCCTACACCTTCCTCGACCGCCGCATCGCCCTCTCGTGAAAACGTCGCATGACTGACATGGTTTTTTTTCAAACGCAGAGACGCAGAGACTCAGAGAACGCAGAGGGGGAAAAAGGCGGGCGCTCGTCTGCCGTCCGCGATTTTTCCGCCTTCCTCCTCCGCGACCTCTGCGTCTCTGCGTCTCTGCGTTTAGAAAAAAACCCCTCGCCAACAGCTCGGCTCGCATGACCGCTGCCCCTCCGCCCGGCGCGTGGCAACGTCTTTGCAAAAACCCCGTCGCCCTCGCCTCGATGGCCCTCCTCGCGCTCGTCATCGCCTTCGCGCTTTTCGGACCGCTCTTCTTCCCCCAAGAAACCGACCCAGCCACCAATGCACCGATGCATTGGTGTAAAAAACTTTACGCCTCGGACTATCCCCATGCCACCTCCCGCGACCAGTTCGTCCCGCCCAATTCCACCCATCCCTTCGGCACCGACAACAACGGTCGCGATGCCTTCGCCCGCGTCCTCGAAGGCGCGCGCATCTCGCTCATCGTCGGCCTCGCCGGCGCGCTCATCAGCCTCGTCATCGGCACCAGCTACGGGCTCGTCTCCGGTTACGCGGGCGGGCGCATCGACGGCGTCATGATGCGCCTCGTCGAAATCCTCTACTCCATCCCGCGCCTCATCATCATCATCCTCGCCACCGCTGCGTTCGATCACTCCTTCAAAGACTGGCTCAACGCCAGCGGCCACACCGTCCTCGTCGGCTACTCGAAAATCATCATCCTCATCCTCGCCCTCGGGCTCATCGAATGGCTGACCATGGCCCGCATCGTCCGCGGCCAGGTGCTCGCCCTGAAAAACCTCCAGTTCGTCGCCGCCGCGCGCGCCCTCGGGCAGAGCCATGCGAAAATCATCGTGCGCCACCTGCTGCCGAATCTCACCGGCATCGTCGTCATCTACCTCACCCTCACCATCCCCGCCGTCATCCTCGACGAAAGTTTTCTCAGCTTCCTCGGCCTCGGCATCCAGGCCCCCCAGGCGAGCTGGGGCAGCCTCCTCGCCGACGGCGCGCAGGTCATCAATCCCGTCCGCAGCTTTTGGTGGCTCCTCCTTTTCCCCGCCGCCGTCATGTCCGTCACGCTGCTCGCGCTGAACTTCCTCGGCGACGCCCTGCGCGACGCCCTCGACCCACGGGCGCGGCGGTAGCAGCTCGCATCCGCTTTGCGGAAAAAAGGAACCTCGGATGCGCGGCTGGAGTCATCCGACTTCTGGCACCCTCTCTGCTCTAAATACGGTCAGCATTCGCCACTCGTTTCACACGTTTATGAAAACACTTCCCGCTCTCGCCATCGTCGCCGCGCTTTCCAGCGCGACACTCCACGCCGCCCCGCAGCAATTGACGCAGCGCGAGCCCGCCCGTGCCGCGGGCAAAGTCGCGAGCGATCTTTTCTGGGTCGCCGATTCGCGCAAAATGGATGAGTTCCTCGCCCCCATTCAGTTGTCCGATTTCCCCGGCGCCGACAGCCGCGAAGTGCTCCCGGACACGCGCACCGCGTGGTGGGATTATGCGCGCGAGGCGAAAGGTTTCGCCGTGCGTGGAAAATACCCGGAAGCCCGCGCACGCATCGGCCAGATGCTCAAGCTCGCGGCGGTCTATCGGCATTTCGGCGGGCTGGAAAACGTCGTGCGCTCCGAGGAAATCCGCTACCTCGCGGGCTGCGTCGCGGAAGAAAGCGGCAGCGCGATAGCCGGACGGATCGAATCGCCCTTCCTCGAAAAAAACGCGGCCGAATGCCTCGCAAATCTCGAAGCCAAGGCCGGCGACAATGGCGCGGCGAGTTCGGAATTCTGGCAGCACCTACGCGAGCGGGCGCGCCTCACGCACGCGCGGCTCACCGGGCAGCCGGGTGCGACTTTGTCGCGGCGGTAAAAAGCGGAGGCGTCAGTGCTTCACGTAAATCTCGCCGGGCGGCGAGAGGACGCCCGGCGTACTGCCGCCGTGCGGCGTCCAGTTGTAGTACCAGTGCGCCTTCAGCGTCGCCGCCACATCCGCGCCGCCGCCCCAGCCTTTTTTCTCGGAGGACGTTTGCGCCTCCGCGCAAATGAGACCGGCGAAAAGGCAGACGGCAAAAAATGCGAGGCGCATACCGGCGCGAATATCAGCGGACGGAGGACTGGGCAAGCCGCTCGGCTCACGAATTTTTGACAACCTCCTGACGCATGCGTGACAACCGGCGCGCGCGCGTGTGCGATCTTTCCCGCATGAAAACCTCACTGCTTCCCCTCGCCCTCCTGCTCACCACACTCGCGCCGGTTTTCGCCGCGCCGACCGACCTCGCTTTCGTCGCCCACGAATGGGGCACCTTCACCAGCGTCCAAGGCGCGGACGGCAAGCAGATGGACTGGAATCCGCTCAGCGTCTCCGAGCTGCCGCCCTTCGTCTATGAGCGCAACCGCGTGCTCGCCGGCAAGCCCGTGCTCGCCGCCAAAACAGGCCTCGTCTGCCGGCAGCGGATGGAGACGCCGGTGATTTATTTTTACTCCGAAAAAGCGCGCACCGTGGATGTGAGCGTGAACTTTCCGCAGGGCCAGATCACCGAATGGTATCCGCAGAAATCCGCCGCCGACATGGGCCTGCGCACGACGGCGCGCGCGGAAAAAACTCCCGCGCTGCATTGGGAGAAAGTGGAGATTTTGCCAAAGGCGGACGGCGCGGAAAAAACGCTGCCGACAGGCCCGGCGGGCAGCCACTACTATGCCGCGCGCGAGACGGATGCGGCAATGCTGCGGATCACAGATGCGGAGAAAAAATCGGAGGTCGAAAAGTTTCTGTTCTACCGCGGCGGCGGCAGCTTCACCGCTCCGCTGACGGTGAAGCTCGACAGCACCGACTCGCGCCGCGTCTCGCTCACCAATGCCGGCGCGGAGGAACTGCGCAGCCTCTTCATCTACGAAGTTCGCGCGGACGGCGTGTCGTGGTTTCCGCTGGAAAAACTGCAAGCCGGCGAAACCCGCGCGATGAGCCTGGACACAGCGTCCGCGGGCGATGCCCCGGCGCTCGCGCAGGCGCTGCGCGCGGCGCTCGTGCGCGAAGGTCTGTACGAAAAGGAAGCCGCCGCGATGGTGAAAACCTGGGGGACCTCGTGGCTTGGTGAGCGCGGCCTGCGCGTGCTCTACACGCTGCCGCGCGCGTGGACGGATCGCACGCTCCCGCTCACCATCACGCCCGCTCCCGCAAAGACCGCGCGCGTCATGGTCGGACGCGCCGAAGTCATCACGCCCGTCATGGAGCAGGCCATGCTCGACGCCTCGCAGCGCTACCTCGCGGGCACCGCGGAGACGCGGCCACAGTTGGTCGCGGACACGCGCGCCCTCGGCCTCGGCCGTTTCGCCGAGCCCACGCTGCGACGCGTGATGATGGCGGAGAAACGTGCGCCCGAGTTCAGCGCCTACTCGTGGGAGCTGCTGGAAAAAATCTCCGCCCCGGAAAAGGCGGCGGCAAAACCGGCGGCGGAGTAGCGGGCCGCCAGCGGGCACGGGCGCTGCTTTCTCGCATGGGAGACCTCGCCTGCCCATGACCCGCTTTTTTCGCAACGCTCCGATCCAGCGCAAGCTGACGCTCATCATTCTGGTGAGCTGCGCGGCGGCGTTGCTCGCGGCGGCGGCGGTCGAGGCCGGCTTCCGGCTGCTCACGGAGCGGAGCGATTTCAAGCGCGACATCTCCACGCTCTCGCGGGTCATCGCGTCCGATACCGCAGCGGCGGTCGTTTTCCAGGACGAAAAGGGCGCGCAGGAGGCGCTCGCCGCGCTGCGGGAAAACACGGCCGTTCGCTCGGCGGGAATCTGGCTGCCGGATGGGCGGATGTTTTCCCGCTACGGCGAGCCCGACGCCCTGCCCCGCGCAGAAAGCCGCACGCGCTTCGCCCGCTCGAATTACGAGGGCCTGATGCTCCGGCACTTTGAGCCCCTGCTGCTCAACGGCGAGCACGTCGGCACGCTCTATCTGCGGGCCGACTCCGGCCCCGAGCTGGCGCACGCTGCGCGCTACGACGGGCTCATTCTGCTCGCGGTCATCGGCATCTCCTCGCTGACCGCCTTCCTCGTTTCCAAGCGGCTTCGGACGAGCATTTCCGACCCGATCCGCGCGCTCGCCAGCACCGCGGCCGCCATCGCCGCGGACAAGGACTACGCGCTGCGCGCGAAAAAATTCGCGCCCGACGAGGTCGGCGCGCTGACCGATGTCTTCAACTACATGCTCGACGAAATCCAAGGCCAGCACACCAAGCTGCGCCGTGAGATCGCCGAGCGCGAGCGCGCCGAGCAGGAGGTGGACAAGCTGCACAAGCAGGTGCTTTCCGCCTCACGCCAGGCGGGCATGGCGGAGGTCGCGACCGGCGTGCTGCACAATGTCGGCAACGTCCTCAACAGCGTGAACATCTCCACCGCGCTGCTCAACGAGCAGCTCGACAAATCGCGCGCCACGAATGTCACGCGCCTCGCGCATCTGCTCCGCAGCCGTGCCGGTGATCTCGGCGATTTCGTAACGAACGACCCGAAAGGCCGGGCGCTGCCGGAGTATGTGGCGGAACTCGGCCAGCGGCTCGACGCGGAGCGGATGAAAATGCACGGCGAGCTGCAATCGCTCGCGGCGAACATCGAGCACATCAAGGAGATCGTGGCCATGCAGCAGAACTACGCCAAGGTCTCCGGCGAGACCGAATCGCTCGCGGTCACCGGCCTCGTCGAGGACGCACTGCGGATGAACGCAGCCGCCTTCGTCCGCCACGGCGTGACGCTGCAACGCGATCTCACGCCCGTGCCTTTCGTCTCCGTGGACAAGCACAAGGT
>JANXWQ010000225.1 GCA_025351065.1 Chthoniobacter sp.
CAGAGTCCGCCTGGATGCGGGTGATCGCGATGAACTTGTCGGGATGCAGTTCCAGTTCTTCTCCGTCGCTCGTGAGACATTCGTAGCCGAGCGCCGCGGCCATGCCCACGCCCCCATCGGTGGTGGCGCTGCCGCCGAGGCCCACGAGGATTTTCTGCGCGCCGCGCTCGGCCGCGTGGCGGATGAGCTGGCCGGTGCCAAAGGTGTTCGCCCGCAGCGGTGCGCGTTCGTCTTTGGTCAGCCGCCACAGGCCCGAGGCCTCGCTCATCTCGATGATCGCGAGCTTTTCCGCCTCCACCCACGCATACCGCGCCGCGATCTCACGCCCGATGGAATCGAGCGCCCGCGTCTCCACCCACTCCCCGCCGAGCGCCGCGCACAGCGCCTCGGCGAAACCCTCGCCGCCGTCCGCGATGAGTGCGGCGGAAATCTCCGCATCCGGCCACACCGCGCGCAGCCCGCGCGTAATCGCCGCGACCGCGGCGACCGCCGGGAGCGAGCCTTTGAATTTGTCCGGCGCGACGAGGATTTTCATGGCGAAAGGGCGGGGACTCTCGTCACGAACCGCGGCGATGACAAGCCGCTTGCACGCGGCTGGTGGGGTGCGCGGGTTCTGACCGAAATCAATCTGGCAGCCGAGACCCGGCGTCCGCGCCTGTGCTACCGCGCACCCGGCGAGCATCGCCTTGGTGGCCTCATTCGTCGCGTCCCGGAGGCCGGTGAGCCTGGCCGTCAACATTGGTGAATATTTCGCCCTCGGGCTTTTCCACCGCGCCTGCAGCAATGTGGTGCGATCCACAGCGCCACCGCACCGGCAGGTGGTGAAAAAAGCGCGAACGATATTTGAGATGACAGGCGGCATCGCGGCTGAAATGCGGGGCTTTATTGCCGGACATCGGCGACGCACCCACGCGGCGGCCGCGGAACTCCCCGCGATCACCGAAGCCACGACCCACGCGGCGCTGGCGCGGTGCCGGGATTGATTGCAGTCACGGCGTGGCGGTGATGGTCAGGTTTTCGATGGTCAGGTTCGTCGCGTTGTGGTGCAGGCCGTGCATCATCGGGACGAAGAGCAGCTCATGCCCGGCGGTCAGCTCAATGGTGGCGGTGAAAGGCACCGTCGCGCCGTCGCGCGGGAGCTGCACCGCGATGATTTCCGCCGCGCGCTGCGTGTCTTTTTTGCGCAGGGAAAGAGGGAAGGTTTTCGCGGCGCCGTCCCACGGCTTCGACTTCGCGGTGCCGGTGATTTTATACACGCCGCTCTTCGGCGCGATGAAGACGAGCACAGGAATTTTCGGGTAGTTGAATTCATTGCCGCCCCACGGTCCGAGCGCGCCAAAGTTCACGTTGCCATCCTCCACGCGTGCGCTCGGGTGCCCGCCCTGCGAGTGGTCGGGCGCGGTCCATTGGCCGCTGCCCCAGACGAGCGGCGAGTAGTTCGCGGTCATGATTGCGTCCTCGGGAAAGAGCCGGTCGAGCCGCCAGATGGGCTGGCCGTTCGCCGCAATCGGATTCCCGGCGGCGCTGCCTTTTTCTTTGCCTTCCCACGCGGCGGGGAGCCTGTAGCCTTGATTAGCGGGCGCGGCCTGCGCGTCGCCGAGCGAAATGGAGAAGTCCTTCAGCTTGCAATCGCCGCCGGCAAACATGCCGTCGATTTGCGGGAGCAGCGTGAGTTCTTCGCCCGCGGCGAGCGTGACGGACTGGCCTTCGAGCGAGGTCTCGATGTTGTTCGCGATGCTGACGCCACCGATTTTCTCCACGGCGGTCGCGGTCTTTTTCAAAAGGTGCAGCGTCGTCTTGTTGCCGCTGTCCCACATGTGCGCGGCGGCTCTGCCGTGCAGCGCATACGTGCCCCCGCGCGGCGCGACGAAGGTGAGCCCGGCGGTGCGCAGATGGCGGTCGTTATCCGGGCCGTGCGGTGCACGCGTGCCGAAAGTCAGCGCGCCGTCTTTCAAATTCGCGCCGGGCTGTCCGCCGAAGCCGCCGTCCTGCACATTCCAGTCCGTGCCCGTCCACGTCATCGCGCGGAAATTTTCGCGCTTCTTCCAATCGTCCGGCCAGAGCTGTTCGAGCTTCCAAATCGGCTTGCCTTCCGCGAGCGCAATGCTGCCGTCGCTCTCGCCTTTCGTTTTGCCTTCCCACGTCGGCGGCAGTTTCCAAGCCGGCGGGGTACCCGGCGCAGTCGTGATGAAACTCGCGTTCTTGCGGTCGAGCGCTTCGAGTTTTTTGAAAAACTCCGCGCCGCTCGTTTTGCCGTCGTAGAGGAAAACGACGCGGCCCGTTTTGCTGAGCGTCAGCTTCTTCGCCGCGAGGGGCGCGGCGTTGCCCATGTTGTCCTCGTTCGTCAGGCCGGTGAATGGCAACTCGACGCCCGCGTCCTCCTTAGCCTCGCGATCCGCATACGCCACGATCACGCCGCGGCCGTTCCGCAGGTCTTGGAAAATGGCGAGGTTCGCGCCGGGCGGGCGCACGAAGCCCACGCGCTCGCTGATGCCGATGTGATGCGCCATTACATTCCACGCGGCGACGAGCGGCAGCGGGTAGCCATACCAATCCCACAGCAGCGTGCCCGGCCCGCTGTAATCCCAAAAGCTCTGCCCGTGGTCTTCGTAGCCGGTGTGGAAGAGGATCGTTTTTTCCTGCCCGGCGATGGTCATCTCGACGGTGCTCGCCATGATTGCGTTCGTGCTCTGCGCGCTGGTGAGATGCGTGCAGGCGATGGGCTCGTCCACCGCCGTGTTCGTGTAGGCCCAGCCTTCGTTGAACCACAACTCGACGTTCTTCCCGCCCGCCTCGTCCATATTTTGCCGCATTCGCTTGATGCCCTGCTCGTCCGAGAGCCAGCCCTCGTGATAGTCGTGCCACGAGACGACATCGATCCACTTCAGCCCGCCCGCTTTGAAAAACGCCGCGTTCACCGGGCTGGGGATTCCATAGACGTTGTTGACCATGATCTTCGCCTTCGGATCCGTCGCGCGGATGAGCTTCGCCGTGCGGATGGTGAACCTCGCATACTCGCCGTGATGCTTCTCCCACTTGTCGAACTCCGGCTCGTTCTCGATCTCAAAAATGATGGACTTGCCGCGAAAATGCGTCGCCGCCGCCTTCACGAATTTGTCCCACGCCGTCTCGATGCTGAGGTCGTCCCACTTCGGATCGTCCGCGCTCCATTTCATATCCAGCGGGAGTGGCTGGCCACTGTGCTCGTTGTCCATCAGCCCCTCCGGCCAGCCGTAGAGCACGACGTGCTGCGCCACGCCGTAGTGCGCCGCGAGATCGAAATCCGCGTCGTGCCAGTCGAAAGGCGCGTCTTTTTTCGGCTGGAAAAACTGCCACTTCGTCTCGGGAAACCAGCGCGTCCAGCCAAAGCCGATGCGCTGGTATTTCTGCAACATCCCCTCGCGCCCCGCGAACGATCCGCCGAACCGCTCGCGGAAGTCCGGCTTCGTCGCGGACTTCGGATACGGGAGCGAGGTGAGCGGGAAGTCGGAGGAGTCGAGCACCGTGTCGCCCGTGGCCCCGTCCTTTTGCCCGACCACGCTAAGACGCGCGATTACGCAGCCATTCGGCGCGAGTGGGATGGGCGTCGTTGCGGTAAAAGTTTTGCCAGCGGCGATCGTCACTTTTTGCTGAACCGGCTGCGTGAGCGGCAGCCCGCCTTCAAAATCCATGAGCTGCCAGCGCACCCAAACCTCGCGCGCTTGCGTGCCGGGATTCGAGACGCAGGCGACCATCTGCGCCGTCGCGCCTTTGTCGAAGGCATGGCCCGCTGCACCACTCCAGCCCGGCAGATTTGCACATTCCGCAACGACCTCGACCGCTGCCCGAGGCACATAGGCCGCCGTGCCCTCCTTTCCTTTTGTGACGGTGACTCCATCCACGAGGATCGGCTGATCGTAGCCGCCGATCTGCACGAGGTAATGCGGGTTCGGCCAAAAGCCCTCCTCCGGCACGTCGGCCATCCAGGTAAAGGAAACGCGCTTCCACTCCGTGCCGATTTCCGCGCTCTGCTCGGCCTCGCGCATCCACAGGCGCTTCGCCTTCGTGCCCGGCTCGCGCGCGCTCGGCGGCATCTGCACGCCCACGCGGCCCGGCTTCTCGCCTTTCACGAAAAAAGACACCGTGAACGGCTGCCCGCGCTCGGCGACGAACGGCGCGCTCATCACGTTTCCTTTCGCGATGCGCAGCGCGTATTCGCCCACCGCCGCGTCCCGCACGAGCGTGTGATCCTTTGGCGAGATATTGTGCCAGTAGAGCAACCCACCCTCAAAGGAGCCGTTGCGCAGCCGATTCTCCGGCGCGCCCAGCCCAGCGCTGGAAACGGCGAGCAACCCGATGGAGACGCGGATGAGGAAGTGCATGGGAAAAGTCATGACGGGAGGATTGAAAATACCTGTGCGAACGGGAGCGCAGGCTAGCACAACCAAATGGCAGGAGTCCGCTTGGAAAGAAGTTGCGTCATTGCGGAATTTGCCCGCGAATTCCCCCGTGATTCCGAACCGCCTTTTCGCCGCGCACTTTACGTTCTGCTGCATAGTCGCGCTCGGTGCGGATGCTGCCGAACCAGGCGCGTTCAAGTTGGTCATCAAAAACGGCGGGATGACGCAGGGGGACGATGTGCCTGCGGATTGGACAGGGAAGTTTGGCGAAGTCGCGGTGACTCGCGATGCGAAGGTTTTCAAGGAAGGGCCGGAGTCGCTGCGCTTGACGGCCGGCGGCGGGAAGAGCGGACAGGCGCTTCAGAAATTCGACGGCGGCGCGGGCGCGAAGTCAGCCGCCCGTGACTGAAATGATTGCCAAGTACGTAATATGATTGCTCCAAGATATGCGCCCTTCTCATGGATGCCTTCTGATGAGTATTTTCCAGAATCCGTTTCGACAGGAATGACCCGCTCTGGATAAGATGAAACGCATCAATCAAAACCCCTATCTCGATTTCTGCGGCGCAACCGGCGTCTGGCTGAGCAGCGACGCTGGCAAAACCTGGAGCGCGCAGAATGACGGGCTCGGGATGCTCCGCGGCTACGCCATCGCCTTCAATCCCCACGATCCCGAGCAACTCATCTTCGGCACGCAGGGCCGCGGTTTCTTCGTAGCTCGCTGGCCCCACGCGTTCGCCCCCGCCGGCGCGCGCGCTTACCCGAGCAGCGCCGAAGATGAGCGCTTTGCCGCGCCCGAGCCGTAGGATAGAAACTTCCCCACCGCTAGAAAGTAAGACCCTTTATCACTCCCATGTCATATCCCATATCCAGTTCCGTCATTTTTTCCGCGCTCGCTTTCGCGGTGTCCGCAGCCACCCCTGCGCCCGGTGCCGATCCCTACGAGAAGTATGTGCGCACGTCTGAGGATTTCCGGGCCGTGAAGCAGGACAAGGTTTGGGCTTATCAGGCGTTCCCGAGTTGGATTTACATGCCGTGGACGGCGAATTGGGGCATCGGTTACACGGATGAGTCCGGCCGCTGGTGCGTGGAGCATGGTTACAACGGGGCCTTCGTGGATCGCGACGCGATCGAAGTGGAAGGCGCGAAGACGGGGAGGCTCGATTGGATCAATAAGTTCAAGCTGCGCTTTTACGTGGATCACGCAGCGAACAAAGGACTGCTGCATTTGTGGGACGGCGATGCGGTGAAACCACATCTTGCCGAACTTCACGGCACCGGCGTGCGGCCCGTGCCGCTGAATGACACCACGCGGACCAAGCTCCTGGAGTATCTGCGCATGCACCTCGCGGCGGTGAAGGACTCGCCCAATCGCGCGGCCTACGCGCTGGACGATGAGCCGTCGTGGGGGCACTTCGTCCATCCGACAATGTGGCGCGTGACGGATGACGAAGCGGCTTATGCCAAGTGGCTCGCGGAAGTCTATGGCCCCGGCGCTCCGAAGCGGGAGAAGTGGGTGAGTTATGAAGACATTCGGCCCAAGCTGGCGGACTGGAGCATCAAGGACTTTGACGCGAGTCCGCTCATGGACCAATGGACCTTCAACGACTCGCTCTGGGCTAACTACCTCGGCAGCCTCGTCGAGTATGCCAACAAGCTCGATCCCGCGACACCGTGCGGCTTTGTCGGCGGCCAGGCCCCGAGTGCCTTCGGCGGCTACGATTACGCGAAGCTGATGCGCAAGGTGCAGTTCCTCGAATCCTATAACCTCGGTTCTTCGCAGGCGATCATCCGCTCCTTCAATCCGCACAACGCGCTCCCTGCGGTGACGAGCTGCTTCCATAAGTCCGCGGAAGATGACATCTGGCAGACCTGGTATTACCTCGCTCACGGCAATCGCGGGCACATCGGCTGGGTCGAAGGCTGGTTCGACGGCAAGACGCCAAAGCCGTGGCATGAGCAGGTCGCGCCGACTTATCTCGAAGCGGGGAAGAAGATCGGCCCTCTGATGAGCGGCGCGGAATGGCGACATGATGGCGTGGCTATTTACTACAGCCATGCCTCGATCCAGCTCGGCTGGATACTGGATTCCGAGGCGCATGGCAAAACATGGACGAACCGTAACAACGACGCCAGTCTCAGCAGCGCAGTCCATGTCCGCCACGCCTGGGAAAACATGCTGCGCGACTCCGGCCTGCAATATAGCTGGCTGAGCTATGTGGATGTCATTCAAAGCGGCGTGCCGAAGGAATACAAAGTCCTGATCCTGCCCGCCTGTCTTTGCCTGTCCGATGCCGAAGCCCGCCAGATCGCGGCCTTCTGCCAGCGCGGCGGCACGGTCATTGCGGACTATCTTCCCGGAGTATGGGATCAGCATGGCAAAGGGCGCGCGACCGGCGGCGTCCTCGATGAAATGTTCGGCGTCAAGCAGGATGCCAGTCTGCGCGCCGCCGATGTCTTCGGCGACAAGCTCTGGGTCGAGGTCGATCAAGACGCAAACTACTCGTGGAAGACTTATGATGAGTTTCTAACCAACAAGAATACCGCCGTCATGGACGCAAACGGCTTTCACAAAGCCGTGCGCACGCTGCCGGTTAATCAGACCCACAAATACGGCAGCGGCACGGCGGTGCTGATGAACCTCTCGCCGCAATGGTATAACGCCTATCGCGTGGCCGGCGCGGCCCAGGCGGCCAAGCGCGACACTTTCATGCAGCACTTCAAGGCCGCGGGAGTTATGCCGTGGGTTCGCATCAAAGGCGCGGCGGATCGTGAGCACGGCTATGAGATCACCTATTGGTCGAAGCAGGAGGTCGGTCGCCCGGTCCGCACCATTCTCTTCGTGGGTCTCAATCCCGAAATCAGCGGCACCGATCTCGGCGGCGGCAACTCCATAGGACTCAAGACCGCGACCTTACCCATCACACTCCAGTTCACGCGCGACATCAAAGGACTGCGTGACGAGCGCACGGGCAAAGAGCGTGGCAACGGACGGGAGTTCCCATTCGATTGGAAACAGAACGAGGCCATCGTTGTTTCCTTCGATGCGCCGTAAATAGGCGACCTCAGCAATTTCCAGGGCACCCTTGCTTATCGGCGCGCTGAATATCGACCCCAAGCCCGGCGTTGTCAGCGATCCGCAAGCACCTGCGCGATCCGCACACCGGCCGCATCAATCCACGCAATCTCAAAGGCCCGTATCCCGTGGATGCATCGGCACTGCGCGCGCTCAAACGCCACTTTCTCTCGCGCGTGGGTGAACTCGCCGCTGGCTGGAATGCGGGCGCGGAGAAGTTCGGCGTGAAGCTGCCCGCGTGGGTCGCACGCCACGGTTCAAAGCGCAGTTCGGCGGCTGTTCTGAATACGTTCCGCGTCTCCCGCATCATCCTCACCAATGAGGTCAAATACGTCACCAACGTCGAGAGCTACGGCCGGCGCATCGCCGCAAGGTCGCCGGCGAAGAAACCCATCCCGCCGACCGCTCGAAATTCCCCGATGCTCGTGATGCCTTCAGCGACTTTTTGCAGGTGGTCTTCAAGCAGGGAAAGCGCGCCGCGTCCGCGCAGGTGGCGGCGCAGCGTGTGTTCATCGACGTGGGCGAGGATGAGATCCGCATCCGTCTCGCGCAGGCGATGGATCTCGAAGATGCCGATGCGTCCGCGATAGCCGCTTGGGCCGCATTTCGCGCAACCGTCAGCGCGCCACGTCTTGTCCGGCACAGGCTGGCCGCAAAGCCGCAGCCATTGGGCTTCGTCCGCAGTGGGTGGTTCCGGCCGGCGGCACGCGGGACAGAGCCGGCGCACGAGACGCTGGGCCACGACCAGCATGGCTTCCTTCTTATCGACCTTCATTTTATCCGCCTGCACCGGGCCGGGCAGCGTGAGAACCTGCGCGTAGTGAGTCTTGCGCGACTTCACCACTCCTTTGTCCTCCTTCTTGTCGGCATCTTCCGACTTAGCCTCGATCTTAAGGATGGTGTTATTTTCAATGGTCACGTTGACATTGGCCATGTCGCGTTCCGGCAGATAGGCGCGAACGACATAGTTATCGCCCTCCTCCTGCAAGTCGAGCGATGAGCCGAAACGTGGCCGGTCGAAGAACCCCTTGTGTTCAGGCCGCGTCCGGAATTCCCGGAACGAGTCATCGAAGATGCGATCCATCTCGCGACCCATCTTTTTCATGCGATCGAAGATGTCGCGATCCCAGTCCGACAGGGGCGCAAGGCTCGGGTCGGGTATCAGGGACGGGCCGGACTCCGCGACCGACGAGCTTTTCGGGACCGTGACGACGATTAAGTTATCCTTCTGCTTGCGCTCGATTTGCGGCTTCGCATCCCGCGCGACACCAGCGAGCGCGACCGTTTGCTCGTAACGTCCGGCTTTGTCATCCGCGGGCGCAACGATGTGCAACTCGTCGCCATCCAGTTTGATCTCGACCTTTTCCAGGTCGCGGTTAGGTAGATTTAGCCGCACGGTATAGCTATCCTTTTGCTCGCGCAGATCGACGGACGCTGTGGCGATGGAGCGCTCTTCCTTATTGTCGCGCAAACCTTTCCACGCGTCGCGGAACTTATCCGTCATCTTATCCTGCCATTGCTCCATCTTCTCAATGAACCCTTTGTCATTTTTCTTTTCCACTCCGGCAGCGACGGCCAGCGGTGAGGTTGTCATGCAGCTCGCGCTCAATGCGAACAGCAATGCAGCGCGCTGATATTTCGTTGGAATTTTCATGGTCTGTTACTTCTTTTGTTTCGGTTAGTGTTGGTTGAAGTGGCACCGGAGCCGGTGGGCTGTTCCACCGGCCCGGGCACTGATGCGGTTACGGCTTCGCCTCCTTTTTCTCGCCGGGCGCACTCTCGAGCGCCTGGCCGGCCTCCCGCTTGAACCAACTCGTGGCTTTGTCCCACATGCCCCGAATTTTCTCCGCGACACCGGGCTTCTCGATCTCGCCGGAGACTTTCTCGATCTCCTTTTCGAGGTCGGCCGCGGGCTTGGCTTCATCCGCGCCGACGAGCCCGCGCCAAGCTTCCAGGCGCAGCTTGGCGGCTTGGAGGTTCGCCTTCGCGCCGTCGTATTTCTTCTCCTGCACCATGCGCTCGGCAAGCCGCAGGGCGTGCTGCACTTCGACGAGCGGGTTGTCCTCTTTATGCGTGGCGAAGCGGATGCCGACATTCTGCGCGAGCGCGAGTTGCGCGGCGGCCTCCTCTGGCTTGCTGAGCAGTTGAGCTGCGCGTGCGAGCTTGCGCTCGATGTAGCTGAGGTCGGCGAGCACCGCAGTGTGGATTACGTCGGCGTCAGCGAGTTTCAGCCCTTTCAGCGCGGCCTGGTCCTTCTTCGCCTCCACAAGCGGCTCGACCACTTCGACCGCGATGGAGCCGGCGAAGATCGGGATTTGGTCATCCTGAACCTTCTGCACATCGCGATACGCTTCCTTGCCCTGCGCGTCCTTCACGATGGTCGTGACGGTCGTCATCGGCAGGAGCTTGCAGACGATGCCGGCGAGCGCCTGCGCCTTCTCGATCTCAGGCTTGGCGCTATCGCCCTTGCCATCGATGCAGTGCTGCGCCGCGGCATTGAGATGCATGAGCATCTGCGATGCTGAGCAGCGAAGCGTGGTGCAGGTCGTCTGCGGAAAGTTCGCCTTCGCTCTGCCGCTCCATAGTGGTCTTGTAGTTCTTCCCGCTGCCATAGGTGCCGGTCGTCGGGTTGGTGGCCTGCTCCGCCGCCCGCAAATAGGATGGGCCAGACAAAGCAAGACCTGCCACGCACAATGCCAGCGCCGTGGAGCGGACGAGGTTCTTAGTTAGCCTTGTTTTCATAGGTTTGTTTTGTTTGTTTGTTTGGTTATTAGTTGTGGGGCGCAGCGGGAGCCGCAGTCACGGCTCCCCGCCGCACCGCGCCGGTTAGCTGACCTTCACTTCGATTTGCTTGGGCCGCGCCGCTTCGCTCTTGGCGATGCCGACCTTGAGCATCCCATCCTTGAACTCCGCATTGACCTTCGCCGCGTCGCCGTCATCCGGCAGGGCAAAGGTGCGCGCGAAGCTGCCATAGGAACGCTCGACGCGATGCCACTTCTTGTTCTTCTCCTCCTTCTCAAACTTCCGTTCCCCCGTGATGGTGAGCACCCCATTCTCTACCGTCACTTTCACGTCCTCCTTCTTCACGTCCGGCAATTCGGCGGTGATGACGTATTCCTTGTCATCCTCGGCGATGTCCACCACCGGCATCCATTCCGGCAGGGCCAGTGAGTTCTGGTCATTGCCGTGGCGTGCCGCCGTGGGATTGAACGCGCTCAGGATGCGGTGCTGGAAATGCTCCAGCTCCCGTAACGGATTCCAACGAGTCAGTGTATCGGTCATAGGTCTGTCTTTCTAATGGCGGATACAGGTTTTGTTAACCAGCCGTCCCAGCGATCCGCCGGTAGTTACCGGTTCGGCTGGAAGGCGCCTTTTTTAGCTCCCCGACTCACTTGGAGGCGGAGTCGGCGCCCATTTTTTTCCGTTTTGCAAAAGCCGTGCCAACGAAAATACCCGCGAGCTTCCGTGAGAGCTTCCGCTTACACCGGCACGAATGGGCAAGGCTGGCACAAGTGAACGATCCCACTGTGCAAAGTTGACTCTCCAAAACGAAGCGGCATCGGCTTAGCCCTCTCACATGCCATAAAATTATGAAAACGGACACCGGTTCGCGACTACGGCTCAAGGAGCGGGCCGGTCGCGGGGTCGTTGCGATAGTCCTTGTCGCCGCAGCTGTGGGCCGCGCCGCGCTTCACCCCGCGGAGATAGAAGGCGTCGGCGAGCTTGTCCCAATCGAGCGTACGGCGAGGCTGCTTTTCATGGCCGCAAAGCTATCCCGCGCCGGACAAACGGTGCAATGGCGTTCGGCAAAGCGGGAGTCTGCGGAGGTCGTGATTAAAAGTGGCGCAGGTTCGATAGGGTGGCGTCCGTCGGACGTTCAACGTCCAACTTCCAAAGTAATGGCCGTGCAAACCTGCTCCCATCCCGCCACGCTCGACAGCGCCGTGCCCGCCTGCGAGATGGTCGCGCGGCTCACTTTCCAAACACCCATGCCACTTTCCAAAATGACCCCGCTCCGTATTTCCGCACTCGCCATCCTGCTCACGCTCGCATTGCCGTGGCCGAGCCGTGCGGCGGATGAAGCGAAGCCGGTGCTGACTTGGGAGCAGGGCGCAGCTTTGCCGCGGATCGAAGCGGCGGATGCGCGGCTCGCGCAGCTTGTGGGAAATCAGTTCGCCTTGCGCGCGCGGCTGCGGCAGCCGGCGGATGGGGCGATCCTGGCGCGGCAAACGCCGGATCGGAAAAGCGGCTGGCGGCTTTTCGTGAAAGACGCGGCGCTGCATTTCGAGGCCGCCTTCGATTGGAAAAACCCGCGCAACAATCGCCCGCTGGAACTCAGCGTGCCGCTCGCCGCCATCCGCGCTGCGGAGCCGCATGAAGTCGTGGTCAACTTCACGGGACCGACGCTCGAGTTGCTCGTCGATGGCGTGCTTGTGGATGAAGAATGGCCGGTCGGCGTAATCGCGCAGGCCGGCGGCGAGCCGCTGATTGCTGCGGGCGACATCGAAAAATTCGCGCTGTGGAATCGCGCGCTGCGGCCCGAGGAAGTGCGCGACTTGTGCGGTGGCGCGGAAGCCATGGCGCGGCGCGGGCGCGAGATCCTCGGCCCCGAATTGCCCGTCACGCAGTATTGGAAACCGCGCGGCCTGAACACCGGCGTCGGTGATTGCATGCCATTCTTTGACGCGGGCCGCTTCCACCTTTTCTACCTCATCGACCGCCACGGACACGCGAGCAAATGGGGTCTCGGCGCGCACCAGTGGGCGCACGTTTCCAGCGCCGACCTCATCGCGTGGACGCCCCACCCGCTCGCCATCGCGATCACCGATCAGGATCAGGGCTCGATCTGCACCGGCTCCGCCTTTGCCCATGAGGGCGCGGTGCATGGCTTCTACGCCGTGCGCACCATCGACGGCTCGCCCGCGCGCCTCGCGGAAGTGCGCAGCACGGACGGCATTCATTTTGAAAAAACTGCGTGGGCCGCGACGCTCACCGCGCCCTATCAGGGGCCGCCCGCGCGCGATCCCGTGGTCTTCCGCGACCCGGCGACAAAACTTTTCCACATGCTCATCACCACCGAGATGCTCGACTCGCCGGTGGCGCGGCGCGGCGGCTGCCTCGCGCAACTCGTCTCGCCCGACCTGCGCGCGTGGGAGCAGCGCGAACCGGCGCTCGTGCCGGGCTTCGCCGATCAGCCGGAGTGCGCCGATTGGTTCGCGTGGAAAGGCTGGCACTACCTCGTCTTCAGCAACAACGGCGTCGCCCGCTACCGCATGTCGCGCGGCCCGCTCGGCCCGTGGCTCGCGCCGAAAAGCGAAGCCTTCGACGGCCCGCAAGCGCGCGTGCTGAAGACCGCGGCATTCACCGGCGACCGCCGTCTCGGCGCGGCATTCGTCACGCGCGCCGGCAGCGGTTACGCCGGCGATTTGGTAATGCGCGAGATCATCCAGCACGCCGACGGCACGCTCGGCACCGCCTTTCCCGCGGAGTTGCGCCCGGCAGCGGGAGAAAAAATCGCGCTCACGCTCGCCCCGCTCACCGACGGTATCTCCGGCGACGCCGCGCACCTGAAAATCGACGCGCCCGCCGGCCTCGGCATCGCGGCGTTCGATCATCTGCCCGCGGATTTCCGGCTCAAGCTGCGCGTCCACGCCGCGCCGAATGCGCGCGCCTTCGGCGTCTGCGTGCGCGGCTCCGGTCGCTACGAAAAAGGCCACGAACTGCGCCTCGAACCCGCCCGCGAAAAAGTCGGCTGGCGTCCCGCCGATGCCGGCACGCTCGACGAGCACGAGCACTCCGCCATTTACGCCGTGGAAAATCTCGACCGCCCGATCGAGATCGAAGTGATCGTGAAAGGCGACCTCCTCGACGTCTGCATCGACGGCCGCCGCACGCTCATCGCCCGCGCCGCGCCCTCCTTCACCGGCGACCGCCTTTTCCTCTTCGCCCAAAACGGCGGCGCGACTTTCGAAAACATCGAAGTGCAGCCGCTCGTCCCGCCCGCCGACTAACGCACCCCGCAAAAACTGCGCCCAATCGAGTGGGTGAACGAGCGGGAGTTATGGGCCACACAGACTCCGCAAATACCTGTTTGGTGGTTCTCCAAGACGCTGTGAGCCACGGCCGATGCCTCCAAGGCTCATCGCCGATCCCTGTGGCGTTTCACCGAAGCCGTCGCCGACCACGAAGGTCGCCGATGACTGAATTTCGTGTTGGACTTGGACCACGTTGCCGCCTCCACCTTCCGTCGATTCGGATACGCCGTATGCCACCATGCGCGACCCATATCAGCGCAGCTTCCGCCGCGCCATGAAGACAATGCTAAGTCGTCGCTCGCGGAATCACGTATCCCACCCGCGCCTTTCCATAAGGCATGAGTGCAGGATTGAAATAGACGAGTGTCATTGCGTCGAAGGAGGCGGTCTTTACCACTGCCGTCTTTCCGGAATCACCTTCGGTGTTGCTTAAATCAAAGTCTTCTGCCGTAAGCGTCCCGGCTTTAGCCTCCCAAATGTAGGCAGTATCTCCGCGCTTCTCCTTGCCCCTGACGAAATCACCCAATTTGTCGCCGAGGACATAGCGGAAGGTGAGATATGTCCCAGGCTTTGGAAGGTGCCCCTTGGGTCTGTTCGTCTCCAGCGCGATCTTCACTTCCACTGGAACAGCCGGCGATTTTTGAGGCACGAGATCAGGATAGCTATGTGGTGTATTGCGCTCGTAGAGACCCGCGGAATTTGCGGCTACACCTTCGGCGACGATGTTGCCGATCATCGAGGAAAGGTTCGCCAACTCCACGAGCCGGCCAATCGGCTTTGCGCCGTGGAGTTCCAACTGGAAATCAATCGTGTCGAGGGTCTGATGACAGTGCTCGA
>JANXWQ010000230.1 GCA_025351065.1 Chthoniobacter sp.
ACTAGGAGGGCGAGGGTGTAGAGCAGGCTTTGGCCGGCGGTGTGGGTGCCGGTGAGGTCGTCGCGGCGGATCATGACGAAGCCGGCCTGGGAATATTCGTCGCGATACATCCAGGCGATGGCGAGGAAGTGGGGCATCTGCCAGGTGAATAGGATGCCGAAGAGCACCCATGCGCCGAGGTCGAAGGACGGGCGCACGGCGGTCCAGCCGATGACCGGGGGAATAGCGCCGGAGACTGCGCCGACGATGGTGCAAAGGGAGGTGCGCCTTTTCAACGGAGTGTAAAAGGCGATGTAGATGAGGATGGTCGCGGCGGCGAGATAGGCGGCCATCGCGGTCGTGGTGTACCAAAGCCAGGCGGTGCCGGCGGTGCCGAGCGTGATGCCGAGGACGAGTGCGGTGGCGGGCTGCATGCGGCCGGCGGGGAGCGGGCGGTGGCGGGTGCGCTCCATGAGGCGATCGACTTTGGTTTCGATCCGCTGGTTCAGCACGGCGGCGGCGGCGGCGGCGAGAGTGGTGCCGCCGACGGCGTGGAAAAGCTGGAGCCAATCGAGGTGCGGGCCCGAGGCCATGCAGAAGCCGACGAAAGTGGTGATGATGACGAGCAGGCTGAGGCGCGCTTTGGTCAGCGTCATCAGGTCGGTGAGCAGGCCGGGCTCAGCGAGGTCGGGCGCGACTTCGAGGGCGGCGGCATCGGGCGTCGCGCGGCTCATGGTTGGACCTCCGCAGTTTTCGCGAAGCGGCTAGCGCGCAGGGCGAGCAGGAGGCTGAGCGCAAGGACAGCCGCGCCGTTGACGACGTGGATGGTAGTGAGCGTGATCGGTTTCACGTACCAGATGACATAGACGCCGAGCGACACCTGCACGAGCACCAAGCCGAGCAGCCCGATGGCCGGGCTGGTGAGGCGCACTTCGCCGCGCGCGCGGCGGAGCACGAGCAGTGCGAGCGTGAGGATGAGCAAAGTAACTAAGCCCGCGCCGAAGCGGGTGTGGGTGAAATTGAGATCAACGAATTTGTTATGAACTGCCGGCATAAAGCCGCCGTCGGCGTTTGCTTCGGGAAAGGTGGAAATGGCAAGGCCCGCGCCGATGTGACGCATCGCTGCACCGACGATGAGCTGGCCATAGACTGCGGCGACTGCCGTCCACGCGAGGCGGCGGATGGCGGAAAAGTTTGCGCCAGCGGATGTCCACACGCCCGTGAGCCAGTCGCGCGAAAGAAGCGTGGCGATGGCGACGAGCAAGCAGAGTTCCGCCTGCGCCACGCAGGCGTGGAGGATGCGCAGGCGCAACGCGAGGTGCGGATTGCCGCCGGTTTCGATGGTCACGCGCAGGCCGCCCAACACGCCCTGCGCGATGACGCCGATGAGCGCCATGAGCGTCAGCACACGCAGCGCGCGCGGGTGCTTTCCGCCGAACCACACCCAGCCAAAAAGGACGGTCACGAGCAGCCCCACGCCGCTGGCAAAAAGACGGTGCCCGTGTTCGAGGCGAACAGGAATGTTGCCCCACCAGCCTTCGGGATTGAGCGAGCCGAAACTTAGCGGCCAGTCGGGCACGGCCATGCCCGCGTTGTTGGTAGTGACTAGGCCGCCGATGAAGATCAGCGCGAATGTCGCGGCCACGACGCACTTCGCATAGATCGCAAGCGCGGGGCTGAAGGCGGTGTTAGTCGTGGCGTTCAAAATGCGCCCGCGCGCCGGCAAGTTACTTCGCGGGTTCCGGGGGTGCCGCCGCTGCCGCGGGCGCGGGCGCGGCCTTCGGATGCTGGAGGTCGGACTGCTCTTTCATCCACGCATCGAACTCCACCTTCGTTTCGACTTTCATCACCGCACGCATGGCGAAATGCCCCGCGCCGCAAAGCTGGGCGCAGACGATTTCATACTCACCCGCGCGGATGGGCCGGAACCACATCGGGATGCGCGAGCCGGGGATGGCGTCCTGGCACATGCGCATGTGCTGGAGCGAAAAGCTGTGGATCACGTCCTTTGAGCTGATGTCGATGACGGTGGGCTTCCCGTTGATAAGGTGCATTTCGTTTTTGGTCACGATGTCGTCCTGCGCGGCGGGGTCTTTCGGGTCGATGCCGAGCGGGTTGCTGCTGCTGAGAAACTCGGTGTTCTGTTTGCCAAAGACGCCGTCCGGGCCGGGGTAGTGGAAATTCCACGCGAACTGCTCGCCGACCGCATGGATGCGCACGGCCTCGGCGTTGTCGGGGAACTGGTCGCCAGTCACGCGCTTGCCCCACAGCGGGAGGCCGAAGCCGAGGAGCAGCACGGCCTCGATGAGCACGACGCTGAACTCCAAATGGGCGGAGGCTTTGCTCTGCACGCCGTGGTAATCGGCCCGCGGGTGCCGCGATTTGTGAAAGCGGAAAATGGTGTAGAAGAAGTAACACGTCCAGCCGACGAACAGGACCGCCATGAACCAGTGGCAGACTTCGAGGAGGTGATCGACGGCGCGGCCATGCTCGGAGGCGTTGGGGAGGAGCCCCAGGGCTTTATTGATGCTGAACATAGTGGGTTAGGAATCGGCTCCGGGCTCGGAGTCGTGGTGCGAAAATTCGTCGTGCGGCGGGCGCGGGGCGGCGGCGCGGCGCATGAGCGTGAGGGCAAAGGTGACGACCATGCCGAGGGCGACGGCGAGGAAGCCGAGGAGGAGAAAGACGGCGTTGTTAATCGCGCCGGCAGATTTGGAATTTGGGTTGCCCATGCACGCGGCGCAGGCGGCGGCGGTGGACGGCAGCGCGGCGAGCGCGGTGGCGGTCGCGAGGGCGAAAAAACGGGCGCAAGCGGGGCGCGTCATAGGATGAGCTTGCGCGATTTTTTCACGAACCAGAAGCCGTAGATCAGCAGCGCACCGGCGAGGCCCGCGCAGGTCAGGCTGAAGGCGAGGGCCATGCCATTCACCAGGCCCCACGCGGCGCAACCTGCGGACAGGAGCATCGCGAGGACGATGAAGAAGATATGGAACGCCTTGAGCGACATTTAGTGGGTATTATGAGAGGTGCCGAAAATAGGGTCGGCGTAGTGCAGCCAAGTCAGCATGAAAAGGCCGGTGGCAAAGAACGCGGTGAAAAACAGAAACTTCCAGATGGTCCATTTTTCTCCCTTCAAGTGCATGAAGATCGCCCCGACAAAGCCGACTTTGATCGTGGCGACGATCATACCGATAATGATGTTGGCGTTGCGGCTGCCGAAGTCGTGGTACGACAGAAAGACCGTGATCGCGGTAGCGACGAGCAGAAAGGCACCAACGCCGAGGTAAAGGCCGAGGTGCATGTCGTGATGCGCGCCGTGGCCGTGCTCGGCGGGCGCGGCGGCGTCATGTGGGGCGGCAGGGGCGGCGGATTTTCCGTGGTCGTGGGATTCGCTCATGTGGTGTTAGAGGAGGTAGAAAATCGGGAAGACGAAGATCCAGACGAGATCGACGAAGTGCCAGAACAGGCCGACGACTTCGACACGGTTGGCTAGGTGCTCGGGGTTGCGCTTGAACATGTTGGCCCCGCCCTCAATCGGCAGCCAGAAATAGAACATAATGAGCACACCCGCGAGAACGTGCAGACCGTGCAGGCCGGTAATGGTGAAATAGACGGCAAAATAAGGACTGTGCTTCGGCACAAAGGCGCTCCACGACTCCACATCCTCGGCCTCAATCTTGCCAATTTTCTTTGTGGCTCCCTTATACAAGAAATGCGGCTTGTCGCTCTCAGGATCGTCGGGCGCGGCGTTGATGGGATCGAGGGCGACTTCAAAAGCGATGAGTTTCACGCCGGGCACTTTTCCCAAGTCCTCAGCGACACCCGGCGTAATTCCCTCCCGCTCGCCTTCTTTATCTTTCTTGATGGAGCGAACGACCTGCAATTTCGCGTCATGCTCATCGGTTACGACCTCGAACTCGTGCTTGTGGAGAAAAGTTTCGAGTTTCTCCTTCTCGGCGGGGTCAGCAGTAATCTCGACTTCATGCAAATGCCCCGAGATTTCTACACGCGGATCGATCTTCGTATGCCCTGGCTTTTTGTTCTCCTCCTCGACGTGATGGTTGCCTAGGTAGCCTTCATACTTGGCGAGCGCGTCCTGTTTGATGAAGGCGCCGAAGTGCTCAAACTTCTGCGGCCACTCGTAGGCGAGTTTCACGATTAGGAAGATCGCCCCGCATAGGATCGAGATACCCATCCACAGTTTGTACGCCGCAAACTTCCGCATCTTCAGCGAGGCCCACGCGAGGACCACGGTGACGGACGAAAGGATGAGGATCGCAGTGTTCATCGCGCCCACGGGGACATTTAGCAGGCCGTGCGGCCAATAGCCTTCCTCCGCACCCATGCGGAGGAAGATGTAGCCGGAGAACAGGCCGCCGAAGAGCATGACTTCCGAGGCGAGGAAGAGCCAGATGCCGAGCTTGGCGTTGTAGAGCCCGGTGTCGGGACGGGCGGTGACTTCGTGCGGGATTTGCATGCGGAAAAAAGGGCGGGCGGTGACTTAGTGGGCGTGCGTCGCGGCGGACGCGGACGGGACTGCGCCGGGCGGTTTGTCGAACTTCGGCGCTTCGGTCTGCGGGGTGAAGTCCTTGTCCGCACCGGGCACGCTGTATTCGTACGGCCCGCGGTGGACGCTGATGTCCTTGATGAAATTGCCGTGCGGCGGCGGCGTGGGCGTATCCCACTCGACGGTCGTCGCGTCCCACGGATTGTCGCTCGCCTTGCGACCGTAAAGCATGCTCCAGCAGAAATTGATGATGAAAGGAATCTGCGCCGCGCCGAGCAGGAAGGCGGAGACGGACATGAAGTTATTCCAATGCAAAGTCGGCCCGGCGAGCTGGTAGGTCAGCTCCTGCGTGCCATCGGCCAAGAACCGCCCGCCGCCGTCATACCAGCGGCGATGCACGCCGGCCATGCCTTGCAGGAACATCGGGAAGAAGATGCCGTTGATGAAGACCAGCGAGAGCCAGAAGTGCAGCCGTCCGAGAAACACACTGAGCATGCGACCCGTCGCCTTTGGATACCAATGATAGACCCCCGCGAAGATGGCGAAGATGGTGCCTGGCGCGACGACGTAATGGAAGTGGCCGATGATGTAATAAGTGTCGTGCAGGTAGAGATCGACCGCGTTAAAGGCCAGCGGAATTCCGGTCAGTCCGCCGATGCCAAACATCGGGAGAAATGCCGAGGCGAATAACATCGGCGTGGTGAAGCGGATCGAGCCGCCCCACAGCGAAAGCATCAGCGCAGTGACCAGGATGACCGACGGTACCGAGATCATGATCGTGGTGACTTGAAAAAAGCCGGCCACTTTTGCACCCATGCCGGTCATGTACATGTGATGCGCCCACACGATAAAGGAGAGGAAGCCGAGCACTAGGATCGCGCCGACCATCGCCTTGTAGCCGTAGAGCGGCTTGCGCGTGTTGCAGGCGATGACTTCCGCGACCATGCCGATGCCGGGCAGGATGAGCACGTACACCTCCGGGTGCGCGAGGAACCAGAAAAGATGCTGCCACAAAATCGGGCTGCCGCCGCCCGACCAGTGCGCGGGATGCCCGCCGACCACCAGGCCAGTGGGCATGAAGAAGCTGCTGCCAAACGCGCGATCCATGATCTGCATGACCGCCGCGGATTCGAGCGGCGGGAAAGCGAGCAGCAGCAGAAACGCGGTGACGAACTGCGCCCACACGAAGAACGGCAGCCGCATCCACGTCATGCCCGGCGCGCGGAGCTGGATGATGGTGGCAATGAAATTCACCGAGCCGAGGAGCGAGGCGGTGATGTTGAAAACCATGCCGAGACCCCAGAGCGTCTGGCCGTTCATCAGGAAGTGATTCAGCGGGCCGGCGTCGGCCATGATCGAGAGCGGCGGGTAAGCCGTCCAGCCGCTCTTCATCGCGCCGCCCGGCACGAAGAACGACACCACCATGAACACGCAACTGATGAAGAAGCACCAGAAGCTCGCCATATTGATGCGCGGAAAGGTCATGTCCACCGCACCGATTTGCAGCGGCACGACGAAGTTGCCCGACGCCGCGAAGGCCACCGGCACAATGCCGAAGAAGACCATGATCGTGCCGTGCATCGCGCCGAAGGAATTGTAGCCGTCGGCGGTCAGCTTGCCGGCGTGGCCGACGGCATCGTTTTCAAATGCCGCCGAGCCGAAAATCTTCTGCAGCAGCGCACCGATCATCGGCACCGCCTCGCCGGGATGCGCGAGCTGCCAGCGCATGACCATCATCATGCAAAAGCCGAACATCAGAAAAACCAGCCCGGTCACACCGTACTGGATGCCGATCATTTTGTGATCGGTGGAGAAAACCCACTTCTTCCAAAAGCCGGGAGCGTAGTGATGATCGTCGTGGGCGTGCGCGTGATCGTCGGGCGCGTGCGTGGTGGCGGCGGTGGACATGGTTTCGGGAAGTTGGCGGTGAATTAAAAAAACTAGCGGGCGGGCGAAAATACTACGTCTCCAAGCGCGGTGCGGAAACGGGAAAAGCGCCACATGGGCTTACTTCCAAGCGTCGAGCTCGGCCTGCGTCCACGGTGTCTTGCGGTCGGTGAATTTCTTGCGCGCCTCGGCGACGACCGCAGCGGTGACCGGGCCGCTGGTGTTGCCAAAGTTAGCGCGAACAAAGGTCATCACGGCGGCGATTTTCTCGTCGGTCAGCGCAGCTTCCTGGGCGGGCATGATCTGGTTGAACGGCTTGCCATCGACCGTGAACGGCCCGGCGTTGCCTTTGAGAATGATCGACGCAAAACGCTCGGGCGAGCCGTTGACGTACGGCGATTTGGTGAGCGGCGGGAAAACCGCAGGCAGGCCCATACCAGTCGGCTGATGACAGGCGATGCAGATCATCATGTAGTTCTTTTTGCCCTCGGCGACCTGATCCGCGGCGGCGTCTTGCGCGCGGGTGAATGGGGTGAGCGCGAGCGCGGCACAAAAAAGAGCGAGCGATTTTTTGGTCATAGGTTTGGTGGCGAGGGTTTGAAAATTCGGCAGTCGAAGTTATTTGGCGTCATCTTTCCACGCGTCGAGTTCGGGCTGGGTCCATGGCGTCGTGCGGTCGGCGAATTTCTTGCGAGCGGCGGTGACTACATCGGGCGTCACGGGGCCGCTGGTGTTGCCAAAGTTCGCGCGGACGAAGGTCATCACGGCGGCAATTTTTCCGTCGGTCAGAGCGCCCTCCTGGCCGGGCATGATTTGGTTGAAAGGCTTGCCGTCGATGGTAAACGGGCCGGCATTGCCCTTGAGGATGATCGCGGCAAAACGCTCGGGTGCGCCGTTGACGTAGGGCGTTTTTACGAGCGGCGGAAACACCGCCGGCAGGCCCGTGCCAGTCGGCTGATGACAGGCCACGCAAATCATCATGTAGTTCTTTTTGCCCTCGGCGAGTTGGTCAGCACCACCGCCGGAAGACGCGGGGGCAGCAGGGGCGGCCTGCGCGGCGGGAGCGGCACCGGCGGCTGGAGCCGCGGCTCCGGCGGCGTCGGGGAGCGTCGCGTCCTCGGGAATTTGGAGCAGTTCCGCTTCCGTCCACTGGGCCTTTTGACCGGCAAATTCCTTGCGCGCCGCCGTGACTTTCGCCTCGGAAATCTCCGGCGCAGCGTTGCCCCATTGCGAACGGACGTAGCTGGCGGCTGCGGCGATTTTTTTGTCTGAAAGACTGCCCTCCCACGGAACCATGTTGCCGCTATAGGAGTTCTTAGCCCCGAGCACCGTGACCGGCCCCTGCAGACCCTTGAGCAAGATCGCCACCAGCCGCTTTTCGGATCCGTTCACCCATTCAGATTTCGCGAGCGGCGGAAACTGCCCCGCCACGCCAGTGCCAGTCGGCTGATGGCAGGTGACGCACTGGGCATAGATACCCTTGCCGATTTGCGCGAGCGACTGCGGCGCCTCGGCGGCTGCGCCTTTGCCACTGGCCTTTTGCGGCTGAGGAAAAAGCACGGCGGGCGAGCTTTCGTACTCGTTATAGACATTGGCGCTGAGGCCGCCGTGGAAGACGCCGAAGTAAGTGCCGGCCCAGACCATCGCGCCGGCGCAGACGCCGGTGAGCCAGAGCGGCATGGGGGTGGTGTCGGCGGAAGGCTCGGGCTTTTCGCGCTGGACGGAGGCGTGGACTTCGGTGATGTCCGCGCTTTCGCGGTAGTCGATGCGGTCGGGGCCTTGGTTCATGGGCGCGGGATCATTTGGCTGGCTCACTTGGCGGCGACCTCCGGCGCGGAACCTTTCACTTCTTTGAGCGGATGGCTTTTATCGAG
>JANXWQ010000243.1 GCA_025351065.1 Chthoniobacter sp.
TCGCGCGGGAACTCGTAGGCCATGCGCACCTGCACCACGCGCTCGCTTTCCTTCATCGCCTTGACCAGCGGCTCCCAGTCGCGCGCATCGCTGCGCGCATCGGTGACGACGAGCACCTTGCCCTCGCCGCGCAAAAACAGATCGCCGATGGCCACGTTGTTTTCCGCCCAGCCGTCCTCGCCTTTCGGCACGGAGATGCTCGCGGCGTATTCGTAAAAACCCGGCTCGCGCAGATAGAGCGGGAGCGAAAAGCGGTTCTTGCCCGCCTCGAATTCGACCTCCTTTTCAAAAATCGTCTTCCCGTTTTCCGCGAGCGTCAGTTTGCCCGCGCCCTTTTGCAGCGAGGAAAGGAGCACGCTGGCCTCGTAGGTTTCGCCGGCCTTGACGACGCGCGGGAGATCGAGGCGTTCGAGCCACACTTCCTTTTCGTAGGCAAAAGCGATGGGCAGCACATCGACGGCGATGCCGCGCGCTTTCAGCTCGTCGAGCTGCGCGGTCACGCTGCCCTCGGTTTCGTTGCCGTCGGTGATGAGCACGACGCGCCCTTGGTTCTGCTCCGGCAGCATCGCCGCCGCGAGGCTGAGCGACTTCGCGACATTCGTGCCGTCCTTCGCCACGCGTGAGTTCATCGCCTCGAAAGGAAACTGCGCGCGCGGCGGCAACTCGACCGCCGCATCGCGACCGAAGACCACGAGCCCGGCTTCATCCTTCGGCGGTTTTTGCGCGACCGTCTGCATGACCCACGCGAGCGCCTGATCGCTGACTTTTTCGCCCATCGAGTCCGAGACATCGAGCGCATAGACGACCGAGAGCACGTCCGACCGCCGCACCGCGCGCGGCTCCGCGAGGAGCATGATGAAAGCCGCGGCGACGAGCAGCCTCGTGAGCAGCGCGACGAGCGCGCGCCATTTCACCAGCCCGGAAAATCCCCCGAGATGCAGCCACCAAATCCAGGGCAGCGCGAACGCGAGCCAGAACGCGGGGCGATACGCAAAACGCAGCATTCCGCGCATCTCCACGAACCCGCACCCGCCGAGAAACAGCGCCAGGACAAGAACCAGCGGCAGCGCCGCACGCCACGTCAGCGGCTGGCGCGGTGGCGGCAGGAGTTGCTGGAGGATGCGTGACGGGGCCAGGAACAAAGCGCGCGGAGTGTGCGGCAAAACGCGGACCGCTCACAAGGCGCGCGTTTCGAGAGGCAGCGCGCGCTAGTTCTTCGGCAGCAGCCGCTGCTTCAGCTCCGCGCTCATCGCCGCCGACTGGTTGATCCAGTTCGTCGCCGCCGTTTTGTCCGAGCGCAGCCATTGGCGGGCGATGCGTTCGATGTCGTTGTTGCGCGTGCTGGCGTCGGCGATGGTGCTGGCCCACACGGCCGCGCCTTCGGGATCAGTCTGCGAGGCGCGGCGGGTGAAGGCGCTGACGGCGGCATCGCGGGAGGCTCCGGCGGGCAGGCGCTCGAGCCAGCCGGCGGTTTTGACGGGATCCTGCTCGGCCCATTGGGAGGCGACGCTGCTCATGGCGTTGTTCCGGGCTTCGCCCTCGGGAAAGTGCGCGGCCCAGGCGGCGGCGGCGTTGGGGTCGTTCTGCGCCCACTGGCTCGCGACCTGGCTGGCGGCGTTGCTTTGGTTCGCAGCGGGGAGCTGCGCGACGAGTGCGGCGGCCTGCTGCGGATCGTTGCCAGCCATGCTGCCGATGACGCCGCCGAGCACGTTGCTGCGGATTTTTTCGTCGGCGATCTGCCGCGCCCAGGCGAGCGCCTCCTGCGGGTCATTGTGCGCCCATTGGCTGGCCACCTGCACGAGCGTGCCGCCGCCATCCTGCCCGGCCTTCGGGTCGGTTTTGACCCAATAATCCGCCGCGGCCCGCGGGTCGCTTTGCGCCCACGTACTGACGACGTTGCGCTGTGCATTCTTTTTCGTGTCGTCCTCGGGAAGCTGGGCGACCCACGCCAGCGCGGCCCCCACATCGTTGCGCGCCCACGAGCTGGCGACGTGGCTGATGGCGTTGTTGCGCGTATCGCCGGGCGGGAGAGCGGAGACGTATTGCGAGGCGGCCAGCGGGTCGCTGTTCGCCCAGTTTTGGGAAATGTTTTGCACCGCGTTGTTCCGCGCCTGCCCGGCGGGCATCTGTTCGATCAGGCTGAGCGCCGTCGGCACATCGCGATTGCTGAGGGTTTGCACGACGCTGCTGAGCGCGCGGTTGCGGGCCTCGCCCGCCGGCAGCGCGAGCACCGAGGCGCTCGCGGCCTGCGGATCGAAATTGGCCCACGCGTTGTAGGCATTGTTCACGGCGTCGCGCCGCGCGCCGGCCTCGGGGAGCTGGCCGGCCCAGGCAATCGCCGCCGCCGGATCGGTCTGCGCCCAGCGGTACACCGTCGCGCTGATGGCGCGGTCGCGGTTTTGCCCGCGCGGAAGCGAGAGCGCCTGGCTGGCCGCGGAGGTCGGGCTCTGCGCGGCCCATTCGTTGAAAATGTTGTAGTACGAATTGGCGGTGAATTGTTCCCGCGGCAGCGTGCCGATGAACTGCATGGCTGCGGCCGGATCG
>JANXWQ010000248.1 GCA_025351065.1 Chthoniobacter sp.
TCTCGATCCGCCACGAATCGTCGCCGCGCGGAAACTCCCACGCAATCGTTTCGGGCGGCCCCATCTCGGGGAGCATCTTGTAAAAGGTCAGCCGCTCGGTGCCGTAGCTGCCGCCGAGACCTTCGATGTGGAGCTTCCCGGTGCGTCCGTAGATTTCGAGCGAGAAGAGATTCTTCCACTCCGTGCAGCTCACATGCAGCCACGCGGTCTGGCCGGCGGCGGTGCGCAGATTGAGAAAGGCGTTGTCGTCCACCGGCATTTCCCAAAAGCTCGTCGTCGCGTGGCCCTCAATGCTCGCGAAATCGCCGAGGAACCAGCCCGCGAGGTCGATGAGATGCACGCCCTGGTCAATAAGTTCGCCGCCGCCGGAGAGCTTCGGGTCGGCCCGCCATTCGCGGTCGTAGCCGATGCGCCCGCCGTGGCCGTAGCGTCCGCGGATGAACATCAGCGGCCCGAGCGCGCCGCTCTCGAAGATCTCGCGCGCCTTTTGCAGTGCTGGATGAAAGCGGTGATTGAAACCCACGCGCACCCGCACCCCTGCGGCGTCTGCGGCGGTGATGAGTTCGGCGGCCTGCACGGTGGAAATCGCGCCCGGTTTTTCCACGAGGACGTGTTTGCCGGCGCGGATCGCCGCGAGCGCGATCGGGGCGAGCGCGGAATTCAGCGTGCAGACGACGACCGCGTCGATTTGCGGGTCGGCAAAAACCTGCGCTGCGTGAGCGGTGGCGTAGCCGCATTTTGCAATCGCGACGAGCTGCTCCGCCCGCACGAGATCGAGGTCGCACGCGGCAGCGAATGAGCCCGCAGGCAAGGCGGCAAGCCGCTTCCGGCCGATGAGGCCGCAGCCGATGATGGCGATACGCGGGTTCATTTCCATTGCTGTCCGCGATCCTCCGGCACGATGCGGCGGAGGCAATAAATGTCCGAGGCTGCCAGCTCGTCGCGATGTTCGTGCAGCCGCGCCCAGGCATCCCATTGCGCGCTGATGAGCCGGCCCGTGATGCCGTCACTTTCCGCCGAGGCGAGATACGCGCACAGCCCCGCGCCGAGCGCGGGCGGCGTCGCACCTTCGTCCGCCCACTTCTTGTTTTTCGCGAAAAAGGCCGCGCCCACGCGTTCCGGCCCGGCGGCGAGCACCTGGTTTACGAGCCGTGTCTGGAGCGCGCCGGGCGCGATCGCGTTCACGTCGATGCCGTGCGGCTTCAGCTCCTCGGCGAGTGTTTCCATCAGCCGCACGACCGCGGCCTTCGACGCGGCGTAGGCGCTGACATTCGGCATCGGATTCGTCGCACCGCCGCCGGAGATGATGATGATCTTGCCGCGACCCGCCTGTTTGAAATGTGGCATGAGCGCGCGGCATGGCAGGAGCGTGCCATAGAGATTGATTTCGACCGCGCGCATCCACTCGCGGAGATCGACTTCCTCGGTCGGGCCCATCGGGCCGTACACACCGGCATTGCTGACCAGCGCATGCACCGCGCCGAATTCGCTGAGCGCGAACTCGGTCAGCGCAGCGACCTGCGCCTCGTCGGAAACGTCACACGCCTGCGCGAGCACGCGCCCGCCGCCCACTGCGAGTTCGTGGCGCGTTTCTGCAAGCAGCACGGCGTCGCGGGCGCAGATGAGCACGTTTGCGCCATCGGCGAGGAACTGCGCGGCGATGGCTTTGCCGAGTCCCTGGCTGGCACCGGTGATAATGGCGTTAAGGCCGGAAAGTTTCATGTGGGGCGGCCGACTGATAGGTGCTCGACCGCGCCGCACGCGAGCAAAGGCTTTTCCAAAAAGCGGTTGGCATCGACGACGACCGGTTGGCGCAGCAGCGGCAAAAGTTCCGGCCACGGCGCGGCGCGAAACTCCGGCCATTCCGTGCAGACGACGGCAGCATCCGCATCGGTGAGCGTCGCGCGTAGATCGCCGAGCCGCACGGCGGCAAGCTCCGCAGACAGGGCGCTCACGGCGGGATCATGTGCCTGTACGCGCGCTCCGGCGGCGAGCAATTGCTGGCATAGCTCGACGGCAGCACTGCGGCGGAGCGTATCGGTGTTCGGCGTGTAGGTCAGGCCGAGCACGGCAAAGGTGCGACCGCGCAATTCGCCGAAGCGGGTTTGCAGGCGGCGGAAAATCCAGCCGCGATGCAGGTCGTTGCTTTGCTTGATCGCGGGGATGACCGCGAGCGGTTCGCCGAAGCGTGCGCCGAGTCCGCTGAGCGTGACGACGTCGCGCGCCAGCGTGCCGCCGGCGAATGGCCCGCCCGCGCCAAGATAGGCGCGCGCGCCGATACGTGGCTCGCTTTTCAACCCGGCAGAAACCTCTGCCGCGTCCGCGCCGACATGCTCGCAGATGCGCGCGACTTCGTTGATGAACGTGATCGACACGGCAAGGAATGAATTGAGCGCGTGTTTCACCATCTCCGCCGACTCCGTGCGCATGAAAATGACGCGCGAGGTAAACGGTGCGAGCAGCTTTTCGAGCAACGGCCTCTTCGCCTCTGTGCGCGTGCCGACGATGATGCGTTCGGCTTTCTCGAATGCGTCTAGCGCCCGGCCGAGGCGAAGATTTTCCGGCGAGCAAGCAAAGTGAAACTGCGGAAACTCACGCTCCATCTCTGCGCAGGTGCCAACCGGCAGTTGCGATGAAATCAGCACCAGCGCGCCGTCCGGCAATTCGGCGAGCGCCCGGCGAAGCGGCTCCAGAACTTGCGCGGAGTCGGACTCGTCAGCGTCGTTCACTGGCGTGTCGTAGGTCACCCAGAGCACGTCGGCGTCGCGGCAGGCGGCGGCATCCGTGGAAAAACCAAGCCGCCCGGCGGCGGCATTTTCCGCGATCAACTCGTCGAGACCGGGTTCGAGCAGCGGCGCTTTTTCCGCGCGCAGTCCGTCGATGACGGTCGCGTCGAAATCGAGGCCGGTGACTTGGAAGTGCCGGGCGCAGCAGGCCGCGGTCACGCTGCCGAGGTGCCATAGACCGAGGACCGTGATTTTCATCGCGACGGAAAACTTACCCCCGGGATTCCAGCACCCACTGGTTTTCCGCGAGCCATTCGACGGTACGCACCACGCCCTGCTGGATGCTCAGTTTCGGCTGCCAGCCAGTCGCGCGGATTTTCGCGGTGTCGAGGAAGATGAACGGATTGTCGCCCACCCAGCCGCGTTTGCCGCCGCTGAAACGCAGCTCCGGCTTCAGCCCGAGCCGTTCGCAAATCCACCCGATGGAATTTTTCACATGGCAGTAGTCGAAGGTGCCGAGGTTGTAGATCTGCACGCGATGCTTCGCCTCCGCCGCGGTGCCGGCGCGGATGACGTGGAGCACGGCGTCGAGGCAGTCGCCGATGTGGAGATACGATTTGCGCTGCGAGCCGTCGCCGAGAACCTCGAGGTAGTCGGGGTGGGCGAGGAGCTGCTTATAGAAATCGAAGACGTGGCCGTGCGTGTAGCGCTCGCCGAGGATCGAGACGAAGCGGAAAACGTACGCCTCGCAGCCGAAGCCCTCGCAGTAGGCGGAGATCATGCTTTCTCCCGCGAGCTTTGACGCGCCGTAGAGCGAGGTCTGCACGGGAAAGGGTGCGGTCTCCGGCGTGGGGATTTGCTCGGCCTCGCCATAGACGGAGCCAGTCGAGGAAAAGGCAATGCGCTTGATGTCGTTGGCGCGCATGGCTTCGAGGACGTTGAAAGTGGCGATGGTGTTCTGCTGCAAATCGCGGCCGGGATGTTCGAGGCCGAAGCGCACGTCGGCATTGGCAGCGAAATGAAAAACGATGTCGCAGTCGGCCATCGCGGCGGTCAGCGCGGCGGCGTCGAGGTTGTCGCCGCGCTTGAGTTCAAAGGACGGATGCTTGCGCGCCTTTTCCAAAAAGCGCTCCTGGCCGGTCGAGAAATTGTCCCACGCCACGACTTCCAAGCCGTCGGCCAGCAGGCGGTCCACGAGGCTGCTGCCGATGAAGCCGGCCCCGCCGGTGATGAAGGCGCGGGTCATCATGGATTGTAGGCGACGAGGTTTGAGCGCAGCGGCCCGAGGCCGATGCCGCTGTGCGCAATGACCGGCGGCTCGGCGGGCCAAAGCTCGCGGAGGGCGGCGGCGGAGACGTAGTTCAGGTTTTCCTCGCGCGACCAGGCGTCGTAGCGGGTGCCGCGGAGCAGCCGGCGGAAGCCCGACGCCGGCAGCCAATGCACGAAGGGCAGACCGGTGTGGTGCTCCACGGGAAAGAACCGGTTGGGTACGGCGACAAAGCGGCGGCGTGCGACGCGGCAGAGTTCGCTGAGAAAAAAGCGCTGCTGCTCCGCGCAGCCCGCGTGCTCCAGGACGGCGTTGCTATAGACGATGTCGAACGAGTCGTCCGCAAAGGGCAGCGGCTGGTGCGGCGCGATCGTCTCGTGCCGCACGCCGGGATAGGCCTCGAGAATCGCCGAGCCGTCCGAGAGGCTGGCGCAGGTCAGATTTTCGCGAATCGGGAAAATCTGCTCGAGCATGTTCGCCTCGATCGAAACCTCGTCGGAAACCCCGACATCGAGCACCCGGTCCGTGGGCGAAGGGCGCATGACTTTCAAAAAATGCCGGCAGAGCCGGTGACGGGCGAGAAAGGAAATGCGCCGCACAAACGGCATGCTCCCGGCATGCTCGTAGTAGATGGCGTCCAGCTTTTCCTGCGGGAGGGCGGCGGTCATGTTCAAAGGCAAAGTGCTTTTTCCGCGAGGGGCTCGCGCGTGGGCTCGGCGGGCACCGGGCACCGGCTGCGCTCGACTTCGGCGAGCGGATCAATGCGCGTGCAGCGCAGCTTGAGGCACACTTTCACCCACGAGACGGGATCGCCGAAGAGCGAAACTTTTTTTCCCTCCTTGAACGAGCGCGAGCGGTAGTTCACCGGCAGCTCGATGGGCTGGTAGCCTTTGCGCAGGAGCTTGATGAGCAGCTCGTAGTCGAAGTCGAAGCGGTTGCACTCGAAGCGCAGGCCGAAGAGGCAGTCGCGGCGGAAGACCTTGAACATGGTGAACGGATCGCGCAGGCGCTGGAGGAAAAGCACGTTGACCATGGTGGTGAAAAACCAGTGGCCGAAGTTCAGCGCGGAGCTGAGCAGGCGCTGGCCGGTGAACTCGCGCATCTTCCACGCGCTGCCGCCGTGCCGGGCGCCGAGGGTGAAGGCGGCGCGGCCCGAGACGAGCGGTTCGAGGAGCGCGTCGTAGTCTTCGAGGTCGTATTCGAGGTCGGCGTCCTGGATCAAAATGAAGTCGCCGCTGGCGTGCACGAGGCCGGTGCGGACGGCGTGGCCTTTGCCGCGCGGACGGTCTTCGAGCACGAGCCGGACGCGCGGATGATCCTGGTATTTCAGCGCCAGCTCGCGCGTGCCGTCGGTCGAGTTGCTTTCGACGAGGACGACTTCGAGATCGAGGCCGGGGATGGTTTTTGCGAGCACGGAATCGAGGAGCGGCTGGAAGGTCGCCGCCTCATTGAAAGCCGGGATAACCACCGAGACGGTGCGCTTTTCCGGCAGCGCGGTTTTGCGCGCAAAGACCATCATGCCGCTCGCCACCACGCGGCGGTATTTTTTCCGCATCCCCTCGGGAAGCAGCCTGGAAACAAGGTTCACAAGCGGCGTGACCACCGGCACCGGGAAACGCTGGAAGTGTTTCGCCACGTAGTCGAAGGTCAGGATTTTCCAGCCGGGCCGGACGATGACCTGATGGTAGCCAGTGCGGAACAGCGCGGTTTCGAGCGTCTTCGGCTCGAAGTAGGTGAGGTGCTCGGGCTTGAACTCCATCCAGTTTTCCTTGAGCAGTTTCGCCGACCACGAGGCGAGCGAGGGTGTGGCGATAAAGATGCCGCCGCCGGGTTTCAGCACGCGGTGAATCTCGCGCAGAAACGCGAGCGGATCGCGCACATGCTCGATGACATCGGACAGCACGCAGAGATCGAACTGCCCGCCTTCCAGCGCGGCCTTTTCGAGTTCGCCGCAAATGATTTCGCCGCGCGTAAGCCGCGCGCGGGCCTGCTCGCACGCAGCGGGCGCATACTCCACGCCGGTGACGTGGTAGCCCGCGGCCTCGGCCTCGACGAGAAAGTCGCCGTCGCCGCAGCCGATTTCGAGCAGCCGCCCGTTGGCCGCTCCGGCGTAGCGGTGGATTTCGGAAAGGTACTGCCGCGCGGTGGCGCGTTTCATTTCACGCGTCGAGACGCGGCCCTCCTCGCTCTCCGCGCCGAGGAAATAATCGGCGCTGTAGATCGCGGCGAGTTCGGTGTCGCTCGGCTGCGGATTGGAGAAAAGCACGGCGCAGTCGGCGCAGCGGACGAGGCGGTAGCCTTCGTGGGAAAAGGCGTAGCGCAGCCGGGAGCTGGCGCAGAGCGGGCAATCAGTGCGGGGGTGTGAGCCGTCGTTCATGGGTTGGTGGAAATGGGTTCTCTCACATCTGCATCAGCCGGAATTGTGCCAGCGACCGCGGGCCGGCGGCGCAGCAGCAGCCCAGCGGAAACGAGCAGACTCACCACGCCCGCCGCGCCCAGCCACAGCGCAGGCGTGAGCACTTTCGGCCAGTAGGCGAAGCGGACGGTGTGATGTCCGGCGCTCTCGATTTGCACGCCGCGAAAGGCGTGATTGACCGTCAGGCATTGCGCCCGCCGGCCATCGACGAAAACCTCGAAATCGCCGGGCGAATTCGTTTCCTGGAGCACCGCGAGACCGGGGGCCGGGGCGTCGATTTCAAACGCCGTGGTGTTGTTCGTGAGCCGGTAGTTCCGCGCCGGTACGACCACCCGCGCCGCGGGCTCGACCGGCGGCAGATTCGGTCGCGCACGGTCGCCGGCCGGCATCGCGGCAAAGGGCCGCCCGTCGCCCTCCTCGATGAGCCGGCGCAGCACCTCGCCATCGGCGTAGGGCAAAACCGCGTCGGTGAAAAACGCGCGCGGCCACGCCGTCGGATTTTCCGCGACGGTGAGATCGAGACGGCCCAGCGTCCTCGTGCCCGGCAGATCGGCCTCGCCGCTTTTCGCGAGAAAGTAGCGGACGTTGAGAAAATCGAGCGCGCGATGCAGGCGCGGGAAATCCGCGCGCCACGCCATCATCCGCCACTCCCAACTGCGCGGAATGCGCAGCAGATTGGCGAGCGTGACGTAGGCCGGATTCATCAGCGCATCCGGGCCGCTGATCGTCTCGAAACCAAGCACCGTGTTGAAGCCCGGCACCATTTCCCAATCGAGGCCCATCACGCGCCCCGGCTCGGTGGCGGTGCGATGAATGAGGTCGGCGGCGGGCGAGGGCAGGTGGCGGAAATCGACGCGCGCCTTCGGATTCATCGTGTAGAGGTCAAATTTCGTCTCGCCCCACATGCCGTGGCGGAAATGCAGAGCGACAAAGGCGCAGACAGCAATGACCGCCCAGGCCGGCGTGCCAGGCGCACGCCGCGCGACGGTGCGCACGGCCCACGGGAGCAGCGCCAGCGCGAGCACGAGCAGCGCGGTGTAACCCCAGAAGAATCCGCTCTTCGCGATCGGGTGGCCCATTTTGATGAGGCTGATGCCCGTGCGATGCGAGGCCTCGGTCATGCCGAGAAAGCCCGCGCCAAGCACCGCCACGAGCGTGAGCACCAGCGCCCAGTCGCCCGTCCACTCCGCCTGGCGGAAGCGCGTCGCCGCCTCGCGCAGACCGAAGCCGGCGAGGACAAACAGCAGGATGAACAGGACGCACGAGAAGGTGTTGTCGAAATGGTAAATCGTGCGGATGAACGGCAGCGCGCCGAGCGCCGCCTGCGGCACCACGCCGTAGGCGACGGCCGCGGCGGCCACCGCGACGGCGAGCGCGGCGACGAACCACCTTTCGCGCACCAGCGCACGCACGCGCACCGCCGCCCAGGCCGCACCGAGCAGGACGAAAAAATTCGCCGACGGCGTGAACAGAAACTCATTGTCCATGAACTGCCGCTGGAAAATGTCGTCGAACAAACCGATGGCGAGCCCCGGCTGGAGCTGGCCGATTTCCTGGCGGTCATAGACGGTGTAGGCCTTGCCGAGCGCATCGAGAAAGACCAGCCAGAGCGGCGCGCTGAGCAGCAGAAAGATGACGGTCGCCCACCCCATGAGCGCCAGCCGCCGCGCACGCCAGCCCGCGCTTTCCCGCGCCAGCAGCAGGCCGAGCCCGCCGGCTGCGTTGAGGAAAACGAGGAGCGCGCTGGCTTCCTTGGCGGTGCCGCTGTTCAGCTCCCACCAGTTCGCGAGGATGAGCAGCCCGGCCCAGCGCGCGGCGCGGCGCACGGTCGCGGCGTGCGCGGCTTCCACCCACGCCAGCAAAATCCACGGCGCGGCGCAGAGCGCGAAAAATCCCGCGTGGCAAAAGCGGTAGGCGAAAAAGCCGATGAATGGCGCCGAGACCGTGAGCGCCAGCGCCACGGCCAGATGCCGCGAGGTGCGCCACACGAGCAGCCCGATGCCGAGCGCGAAAAGGATTTTCGACACCACGAATTTCATATCCCACGCCCACGCCGCGCCGCCGGTGGCGATGGCCGGCCAGTGCAGCGGATCGCCGAGCATGGAGATGCCCTGGCCGAGCAGCGTGAGGCCGCCCGAGTTGTAGCGGCTCCACAGCGGCAGCTCGTGGTCTTGGAAAATGGCACGCGCCTGGATCATCGAGACCGGCAGGTGCCAGAAAAGCGTCGCGCCGATGTCGGAGCCCACGGCGTTTTCCACCCGTCCGCCCGCCGCGCCGGGCACGGTCGGGTTGTTCGAGTAAAGCAGCAGCATCCCGTTGTCCGGTGAGACGAAACTTTTGCCCTGAAAGAGCACGGGCCAGCACGACAGCGAAACCGCCGCGAGCGCCGCGGCGAGCAGCGCCGGGCGCGGCCGCAGTTCGCACCACGCCGCGGCGCGGACGAGCAGCATGCGGATCCCGTCGAGCCGCTTTTCCAGCGCCAGCGAAAGCGCGGTGCAGGTGAGCAGCGCGAGGAGAAAAACCGCGGCGAGATTTTCCGGCGGCGGCGGCGGCGTCTCCGCGAGATCGAGCGGCGGGCGGGGGTCGAATTGCAGCCCGGTGATGGCGTCGCCCACGGTGGTGCGCAGGTAGAGCGCGCCGTCGGGCGGCGCCGCACCGGGGCCGGACGCCGGGCCGTGGAGCGCAGCCAGCGGAATGTCCGCGAGCGGCACGCCCGTCTCCGATGAAATCCAGCAGCGCTCGATGGCTACTTCTCCCGCGCGATCCAGCGGCGTAAAAACGAATGCCAGCAGGCGGCCCGCGGGGATTTCAAACCGCACATGCACGGGCTGCCCGCCGCCGGGCACGGGCCTGGTGAGAGTCAGCTCTTTGTGCAGGCCGGTGCCGTCGATGTCCGGCAGCAGCAGCGCCTCGCCGGCGGTGTCGGAGCGCATGACGACCTCGAAGTAAGCGTGCTGCGGGATGCCGCCCACCGGGTGCCACCAAAACAGCCCGGTCGCGATGGCGGCGAGAATCAGTCCCGGCAGCAGGTGGAGAAAAAGGCGCGACGGCGGGCGCGGGGTCGAGGGTGCGTTCATGGTTGAGTGGCGTGCAGTAATTCAGCGGGCGAGCGCGCGGCAGGTGCGCTCCGCGGCGGCGCGCGCAGCAGCCACCCGGCACCGGCGAGCGCGGCGAGCAGCCCGCCCAAGGCGAGCCAAAGCGCGGGCGTGAAGAGGTGCGGCCAGTACTCAAACTCGACGCGAAACGTGCCTGCGGCCGGCAGCGCCACGCCTTTGAAAAGGTGGTTCACGCGAAACACCGGGGCGGGCCGGCCATTCACCCGCGCGCGGAAATCATCCTGCACGAACGACTCGTTCAGCACCGCGACGCCCGCGTGCGGGGCGTCGATGGTGAAGGCGGTCGTGTTCGCCGTCAGCCGGTAATCGCGGGCGGCGGCGATCAGCCTGGGACCTTGCTCGGCGGGCAGGTGCGGCGCGTTCGGCTCCTGCTCGGGCGCGGCGGCAAAGGGCCGCCCGTCGCCGCCTTTCACCCAGCCCATCAGCACCCGCACATCCGGGTAGCGCGCGAGGCGGTCGGTGAAAAAAGCACGCGGCCAAGCGGTCTCGCTCTCGAAGACTTCGAGATCGGCAGAGGCGATTTTTTTCAAACCCGGCGCGGGCTCCTGGGCCTCGGCGGTGGAGCCGAGGTAGTAGCGCACATTCATGGCGTCATAGACGGCCTGGCTTTCGCCGAGGTTCTGCTTCGTGAGCGTGGACGACCACATGACGGTCGGATTTCCGGCGGCCTGAAACCACTGCATGAGTTCCTTCGGAATCACGGCGTCGGCCCCCATCGGCGACTCGAGGTGCAGGACGATGTTGAAGCCCGGATTGAGCACGCGCCCGAAGCCGAGGGTGCGCGCCGGCGCGGGGTCATGGGCGCGCAGCGCCTCGACCGCGGGCGAGGCCGCCTGCAGGTTCAGACGCTGCTGCGGATTCATCACGTAGGAGTCAAATTTCGTCTCCAGCCACATGCCGTGGCGAAAATGCAGCACGATGAAAATGAGCAGCGCGCCGAGCCCGTTCACCGGCAGCGAACCCCGGCGCAGCGCGAGGCGGCGGGCCAGCCACGGCAGCAGCGCCACACCCGCGAGCAGGGCCGCGGCGTAGCCGCAGAAAAATGGGCTGAAGGCCGCGGCGGGCGTGGCTTTCAAGGTGAGTTCCGGATGCGGAATGGCCTGCACGGTGCCGAAATAAAGCGCCGCCAGCGCCCCGAGCAGCGCCAGCATCCGCCGCCACGCGCCGCGCCAGTTTTCGGCGCAGCCCCACGTCTCGCGGCACTGGCGCAGACCGAAACCGGCGAGCACGAAAAGCGGCGCGATGAGCGTGGCGATGAACGTGTCGTCGGTGTGAATGATGTTCCGAATCAGCGGCACGCCCACGATCCAGCCCGGCGGGATCACGCCAAAGACCAGCGCCAGCGGCGGCAGAGCGGCCAGCGCCACGGCCAGCGCCACGCGGTCTGCGCAGATGCGCTGAAAGTCGGCCAGCAGCCAGAGCACGCCGAGCAGGACGAAAAAATTGACCGCCGGATCGACGTGCCATTCGCTCGCCGTCAACTGGCGGCCGAACAAATCGTCGAACAGCGTGAGCACGATGCCTGCGGGAAGTTGGTAGGCGTTGGGCTCGTCGTAGATCGTGAAACCGTGGCCCAGCGCATCGAGAAAAACCACCCACAGCGGCGCGCTGACCGCCAGAAAAACGCCGCAGCCCGCCGCCAGCACCGCGAGTTTTTTCCACCGCAGCGACCCCGCGCCGCCCAGCAGCAGCGCGAGCGCGCCGGTGCCATTCAGGCCGAGCAGCAGCATGCTCGCCTCCTTGGCGGTGCCGCTGTTGAGTTCCAGCCAGTTCGCCGCGACGAGCGCCAGCGCCCAGCCTCCGGTGCCGCGCAGCGTGGGGGCCGCGAGCGCGCGCAGCCAGCACAGCAAAATCCACGGCGAGTAGCAGACGCTGAAAAAAGTCGGGTGGTTGAAGCGGAACGCGAAGAAGCCGATGAACGCGGAGGAGAAAGTGAGCAGCGCCGCGATGCCGAGCCGCGCGGTCGTGGTCCAGACCAGCAGGCCGATGCCGAGGGCGAAGAGCGCCTTGGAAATCAGGAAGCGCACGTCCCACGCCCACGCCGCGCCATCGGCGCACGCGGTCATCCAAAACAGCGGATCGCCCGGCATCGACATGCCCTGGCCGAGCAGGGTCAGGCCATTCATCACGTAGCGGTTCCAGAGCGGCAGTTCGCCGTCGCGCAGCACGGCCTCGTGCGTGACCATCGAGTACGGCAGATGCGCCCAGAGCGTGGCCATCAGGTCGGTGCTGTTGGGCTGCTCCACCGGCCCCGCGGGGCTGCCGGGCAGGGTCGGCTGGACATCGTAGAGACACATCACGCCGTTGTGCGGCGAGACGAAACTGCGGCCAAAAAAAACGACCGGGTGACAGCTCACGGCCACCGCCAGCACCGCCACGCCGACCAGCGTGCCGCGCGGGTGCGCCCGGCACCAGACGGCGGCGCGCTGGCCCAGGGCGCACGCGCTTTCCCGCACCGCGGCCCCGCGCTGGGCGAGCAGCGCGCCGGCGAGGGCCAGCACCGTCGCCAGCAGGCCGAATTCGAGCGCGCTTTCCAGCCACGTTTTTTCCCACGGCGCGGTCAGGCGCAGGGCGTGTTCCAGGCCGAACGGGATGGTGTTGATCTCGGCGGCGTAGCGGCCACCGGCGAGCGCGGCGACCTCCGCGCCCTCGGCATCGAGGATGCGCGCGCCCACCAGCAGATGCGCGGTCGAGGCTTCCGACGGGAGGATGCGGAACGATTTGAAAACGCCGGGCGGCAGCGCCACGCGATACGTCTTCGGCTGCGTGCTGGCTTTCACCCAAAAGAACCGCGTGTCGCGGAAATTCCAGCCGTGCCCAGTATTGAAGCGCAGCCACGCCTGCCCGCTCCGCGGCGAGACCAGATTCATCTCCATGACGAAGCCGCTGTCGGGCGACGAGAGCGGCTGCCAGCGCAGCCAGAGCGTGAGCACGGCGGCGAGCAGCAGCGGAAAAGCGAGCGTGCGGGCGAGGCGGTTCATGCGGCGGGTGCGGGCCGGGAAACAAGCAGCCAGGCGGCTCCGGCGGCGAGCAGGGCCAGACCGGCGGCGGCGAGCCAAAGCGCGAGCGTGAGGCGGCGCGGCCAGTACTCGAAGCGCACGGTGAAGTGCCCGGCCTGCGGAATCGGCACGCCGCAGAAGGCGTGGTTCACGCGCACACACGGCGCGGGCACGCCGTTCACGGTCGCGCGAAAATTTCCCTCCTCATACACCGCGCTGAGCACCGCGAGGCCGCGCGCGCTGGCGTCCACGGCGAAGGTGGTGGTGTTGCTCGTGAGCCGGTAGTCCGTCGCGGGCACCGCCTGCCGCGCGCCGAGCGCCGCGGGCAGATCGCCCGCGGAGGCTGCGCCCGCCTGCATCGCCGCAAAGGGGCGGCGGTCGCCGGCCCAGACCATCTGCGCGAACTCGTCCGCCGTTTGATAGGTCGCGAGCGTGTCGGTGAAAAACGCGCGCGGCCAGACCGTCGGGCTTTCGTAGAGATCGAGGTCGCTCGTGCCGACGCGCTTCAAACCCACGACCACCGCCGGGTCCTCGCCGGGGGTGCCGAGGTAGTAGCGGAGATTGAGCAGGTCGTAGAGCGGGAGTCGCGCGGGCGTGACGCCCTTGCTCACGGCGATGCGCCAGTCCCAGACCACGGGCAGCTTCGCCGCGTCCACAAATTCGCGGTAACGCGCGCCGACGAGCGCATCGGGACCGGAGATGTTTTCGAGCCCGTACACGCCGTTGAAACCGGGCGTCAGCACCCGGCCGAAACCAGCGACGCGCACCGGTTCGGGCGCGTGCGCCTTGACGTATTCGAGGGCGCTCGACGGCGCGGTCAGATCCGCGCGCACCCGCGGGTTCATGACGTAGTCGTCAAAGGCCGTGGCGTCATACATGCCGTGGCGAAAGTGCAGCGCGCCGAGGCCCAGCGCGGCGAGCAGCACATGGGCCGGCGTCCACGCGCCGGGGTGCAGCAGCCGCCGCGCGAGCCAGGGCAGGAGCGCCACGGCGAGGAACAGCCCCGTCGCGTAGGCGCGGAAAAAACTGCTGGTGGTGCAATGCCGGACCTCGGCCACCAGGCCGAGCGGCGCGCGGGTTTCGGCCTGGATGCTGCCGAAAAACGCCGCGCCCAGAACCGCGGCGAGCAGCAGCGTCACCACCCAGTCGCCGCGCCAGCCGGCGTCCGCCAGACGCGCGCGGCAGACTTTGAAGCCAAAGCCCGCCAGCGGAAAAAGCAGCACGATGAGCGCGCAGGAAAAGGTGTTATCGACATGCGAAATCTGGCCGAGAAACGGCAGCCGGGTGATGAGGCCCGGCGGCACCGCACCAAAGATCAGCGCGGCCGCGGCCAGCGCCGCCAGCGCCAGCGCGAGAAAGGTGCGGTCCGCGGTGAGCCGCCGCGCGTGGGTCAGCGCCCAGAGCACGCCGAGGAGGACGAAAAAATTGGCCGAGGGATTGATGTGACTTTCCGCCGGCGTGGTCTGGCGGTAAAAAAGATCGTCGAAGAGCCCGAGGAGCAGGCCGGGCTGAATCTGGTAGGCGTGCGGGACGCTGTAGGCCGTCCAGGCGCCGCCGAGGGCATCGAGAAAAACAAGCCAGCACGGCGCGCTGAGCAGCAGGAAAACGAGCAGGCCCGCGGCGGCGAGCGCGAGCTTCCGCGCCTTTGCCCGCCAGCCTTCGCGGCTGATGAGCAGGACGAGCGCACCCGCGCCGTTGAGCGTGGCGATGAGCATGCTCGACTCCTTCGCCGTGCCGCTGTTCAGCTCGATGAAATTCGCGGCGATGAGAAGCGCGACCCACCACCCCGCCCCGCGCCACGCCGGGGCACGGGCGATTTCCAGCCACGCGAGCAGGAGCCACGGCGCGTAGCAAAGGCTGAAGATCGCGGGGTGATTGAAGCGGTAGGCAAAGAAGCCGATGAAGGCCGACGACGCCGCGAGCGCGACCGCGACGCCGAGCCGCCCGACCGCCGCGCGCACGAGCAGGCCGGTGCCGAAGGCGAAAAGGATTTTCGCGAGCACGAACTTCACATCCCACGCCCACGCCGCGCCGTCCGCGCACAGCGGAATCCAGTGGAGCGGGTCGCCGATCATGGACAGCCCCTGGCCGAGCAGCGGCACGCCGCAGGAATTGGCGCGGTTCCAGAGCGGCAGCTCGTGGTCGTGGAAAATGGCGCGGTGCTCGGTGACGGAGTACGGGAGATGCTCCCAAAGCATCGCGCCGAGATCGGCGGATTTCGGGTTCTCGGCCGGGCCGGCGGGCTGGCCGGGCAGGGTCGGAAAATCCGCGTAGAGGCAGAGCACGCCGTTCGCGGGCGAGACGAAACTTTTGCCCGCAAAGATCACCGGATAACAGCTCACAGCCACGGCCGCGGCCGCCGTGGCCAGAAGCGTGAGCACCGGACGGCGGCGGGCCCGCGCGGCGAGGCCGGCCAGCAGGTTGGGAAAAATATGACGGGCAAACTGGAGCACGAGGACGGTGGTGATGAAAGCGGGACGGGCGTGAGCGCGGTCAGTAAAGAAAATGCCGTGCCATTCCGTCGGCAATCGGGCGCGGGGTTTGCTTTAGCTTTTCATCTCATGTCTGAGACTGCCCTGAACCTCGTCCTCGCGCCCGACCCGCCGGTGCCCGTCCGTGCATCCTCCCCGGCCCGGCCCACGGCCGGCTCGTCACGGACCCCGGCGCGGGTCTGGTTGCTAGCGCTGCTCCTGCTGGTGCTCGGCGCGTTCGTGCGCATCCACCCGAGCGCGGGTTTCACCGGCGTCGGCTTCGACGAGCATCTTTACCAGCGCTACGTCGTGCTGCTCAACGCGAAGGGCCTCGGCGCGTATCCCGCGTTTTGCGATTACTTCCTCCAGGAGCAAACCGCGGGCGGCATCTGCGAACTGCCGCCCACGCGCTTCCTCTACATCTTCTGCGGCAGCGTGTGGTGCCAGCTTTTCGGCCCCGGCGGACTCGACCATCCCGGCCCCGCCGCGAATGCCGCCGCGCTCTCCGCGCTGAAATCCGTCTCGTGTCTTTTCGCCATCCTCACGCTCATCCCGTCCGCGCTTTTCGCCCGGCGTCTGCGCGGCGATGGCGCGATGCTCGGCACGCTCGCGCTGATGTGTTTCGCGCCCGTGCAAATCCACCTCGCGCAGCACCGGATGATTGACGGCTTCTTCGCCTTCTGGGCGCTCATGTGCCTCTGGCTGCTATGGGAAAACCTCCGCGCCCCGAACCACGCGGGCTGGCTCGCGGGCCTCACCGTCTGCCTCGCGGCGATGGTGATGACGAAAGAAAACGCCTTCTTCGTGTACCTCGCGCTCGGCGGCCTGGTCGCGCTGAACCGCTGGGGAAAATGGGGCACGGTCACGCCGAAGCTGCTCCTGTGCTTGATCGCCGGGCCGCTCGTCGGTCTCACCGTGCTCGTCACG
>JANXWQ010000251.1 GCA_025351065.1 Chthoniobacter sp.
CGCAAGCCGCTGCGGGCGGGCTCGCGGTCACGGCGCTGCATGTGCAGGGGCCGATCGTGGAGAAGATTCTCGATCAGGCGAAAGAGCGCGGCGCGGCGATGATCGTCATGGGCTCGCACGGCCACGGCGCGCTCTACGAGCTGCTCGTCGGCAGCATCACCCAGGGCGTTTTGAAAGGCGCGCAGTGCCCTGTGGTCGTGGTGCCGGCGGCGGGGAAAAAGTAAGGCGCTGGTTGCGCATTGTGCGGGGTTGGCTGGAAGGGTAGTTCACCCATCGCACCCCCACACCCACCCGAATGAATAAGCCGAGCAAGAAACCTTCCCTCGGTTTCTAGCCCGACTTTCAAAAACAACTCGCGGAAGAACTCCGCGCGCCATCACCTTGAAACTGCCCGCGCCTTTCGCCCAACCCTCAACCACCCAAATCCCATGCCCATCATGACCGGCCTCTCAGGCAATGAAATGTACTGCCTTTCGCTCAAAGACCTCGCACCGGGCGAGCTGCTCGTCGGCAACAGCGTGCGGTCGATGGGTTTTCTCGGCGGGCTCGGCGCGGGCTTGCAGGGCGTGTTTGGCGGCGAGGTTTCGCAGGTCACGGAAGTCATCAATGAGGGGCGGCGCGCGGCATTTGCGCGGATGGAAAGGGAGGCGCTCGGACACGGCGCGCACGGCATCACCGGCGTGACCAGCGAGCTGCGGCGGATGCAGGGGAACATCGAGTTTTTGTCCGTGGCCTCGGGCGTGCATGAGACGGGTGCGCCGCCGCCGCTGGGCGGGGTTTTTTCCACGAGCAGCAACGGGCAGGAACTCTACTGCCAGCTCGATGCGGGCTACCGGCCGCTGCGTTTCGTCTTCGGCAACGTGGCGTATTCCGTCGGCGTGGCGGGCGGGATTTTCGGCGCGCTGAAAAGTCTCGGGCGCGGGGAGATCAAGGAGTTCAGCGACATCTTCAACGCGACGCGGCACCTCGCGCTGCGCCGCATCGTGCAGGAGGCGCGGGCCGCGGGCGCGAACGCGGTCGTTGGCATTGAGACGCGAATCATGCCCTTCCGCGGCGTGCATGAGATGCTCATGCTCGGCACCGCGTCGCACCACCCGGCGCTCACCGCTTTCGCGCAGGAGCCGGTGACGAGCGACCTGACCTGCGAGGAAATGTGGAACCTCACGGCGATGGGCTACGCGCCGCTCAAGCTAGTGCTGGGCACCGCAGTTTATTCACTGGGGCTGATCGGCGGGGTGAAGGCGCTCTTCAAAAGTTTTTCGCGCGGCGAAATCAGTGACCTCACCACGCTCATCTACGACGCGCGGGAGCACGCCATCGGGCTCATCAAGGCGGAGGCCGCAGCCATCGGCGCGGACGATGTGGTGGGCGTGAAAATCCACATCCACGAGCTGGGGAATCTCATCGAGTTCATGGCCATCGGCACCGCCGTGAAAAAGGTGCCCGGCCTCGCGGTGGCGACGCCGATGCTGCCGGCGCAGGCGATCATCAAGGACAAGGACACCTGGGTGAGCAGCGACAATAATCTCTTCGGTGTCTCGCGCGAGGCGGTGACGGGCAGCAGCGATTGATGCGGGAAGTTTTTTGAAAAAAACGCAGAGACGCAGAGGCGCAGAGGATTCACAACAGACGCGGCAGAAAAAATCTCTGCGCCCTCCGCGTCTCTGCGTCTCTGCGTTTTCAAAAATCCACCGCCCATTGTCCATGAAACTCCCCATCCTCCTCGCGCTCGCACTTTCACCCACCCTCCACGCCGCCGACCAGCCGCAGTGGGGCGAGAAGGACACGCGCAACATGGTCTCCGACGAGCGCGGCCTGCCCGACACCTTCGACCTCGCGACGAAAAAGAACGTCGCGTGGATCGCTCTGCTCGGCACCCAAACCCACTCCACGCCGATCATCGCGGGCGGGCGCGTCTTCATCGGCACTAACAACGAAACCCCGCGCGACCCGCAGCTCAAAGCCGACTCCGGCGTGCTCCTCTGCCTCGATGAAAACGACGGCCATTTGCTGTGGCAGCTCGTCGTCCCGAAGCGCACCGAGGACCAGTATTTCGACTGGCCGAAAACCGGCATGGCTTCACCCGTGACCGTCGAAGGCGACCGCGCCTACACCCTCACCAACCGCGGCGAAGTCGTGTGCCTCGACGTGCTCGGCATGACCAACGGCAACGACGGCCCCTTCACCGACGAGGCCGCGCACATGCGCCAGTTCCCCGCGCCGCCGCCGGATTTCAAGCCGGTGCCCGTGAATTATTTCGCGCCGCTGCCCGCGCCCGGCGAGCACGACGCGGACATCATTTGGCTCTACGACCTGCCCGCGCAGTCCGGCACCTGGCCGCACGACGGCGCGCACAGCTCCATCCTCATCCACGGCGACTACCTCTACGTGAACACCGGCAACGGCGTGGATAACACCCACCGCGTCGTCCGCCGGCCCGACGCGCCCAGCCTCATCGTCCTCGACAAAAAAACCGGCCGCCTCGTCGCGCAGGACGAGGAGAAAATCGGCGACAACATTTTCCACGCGACCTGGTCCTCGCCGTCCTTCGCCGTGGTGAATGGCCAGCCGCTCATCTTCTTCGCCGGCGGCGACGGCATCGTGCGCGCCTTCGAGCCGCTCACCAAAAGCCCGCCGCCCGGCGAAGTGCTCAAGCTGAAAAAAGTCTGGTTCTTCGACATCGACCCGACCGCGCCGAAGACCGACGTGCATCGCTTCACCGGCAACAAACAGGAAAGCCCGAGCGACATCTACGGCATGCCCGTCTT
>JANXWQ010000269.1 GCA_025351065.1 Chthoniobacter sp.
CGGACGTGCCGGCCGCGCACGTCTTCGACCCCGCCGCCCACCGCGCCGCGTCGCTCGCAGCGTGGATGGGGCTTTTCCAAGCCCTCCGGTGAGCGGGCCGGTTTAGTTGGTCGCTGCATTTCTTTAACGCAGAGACGCAGAGACGCAGAGAAGATTCCGCAGCCGACCTCTGCGTCCTCCGCGCCTCTGCGTTAGAAAAATAAAAACCACGACGTAGTCCTGCGGGCGGCGCAGGCTTGTCGTGGAAAATGCGGCGTGGCACCCTTCCTGCGAAGTGTGCGGCCAACTACTCATGCAACATCACCACCATCGGCAGGACGCAGCCCGCGCGGCTGAGGCCCGGCGCGCGCGCCGTCCCGCCGCGGAGGTGCGCGGACGATGATCTACGCCCTGCTCTTTTTCGGCTTCGGTTTTCTCGTGGCGCTGCTCAGTACGCCGTGGGCCATCCGGCTCGGCCACCGCGGCATCGGGCTCGACCACGCGAACGAGACGCGCAAAAAGCAGACCGCGCCTATCCCGCGGCTCGGCGGGCTGCCCATCATGCTGGCCGTTTTGCTCGGCCTCGCCATCATCATCGGCGTGCATCCCGGGCACGCGGCAAAGTGGATGCCCGTGCTCGTAGGCAGCGCGCTCATGTACGCCCTCGGCCTGTGGGACGACCTCCGCCCGCTCGGCGCACAGCGCAAACTTTTCGGCCAACTCGCCACGGCCTGCCTCGTCTTTGCCTTGGGTTTGCATATCGACAAATTTTCGTGGCCAGGCGCCGTCGGCAGCATCGAGCTCGGCGCGTGGAGCCTGCCCGTGACCGTGCTGTGGCTCATCGCCGTGCCGAATATCGTGAACCTCATCGACGGCTTCGACGGCCTCGCCGGCGGGCTCGGGCTCTGCATGTCGGCCACGCTCGGCGTCGTGGCGCTGCACAATGAGCAGGGCGGCGTGGCCTGCTACGCCTTCACCATGACGGGCGCGCTGCTCGGCTTTCTGATCTTCAATTTTCCGCCGGCCAAAATCTATCTCGGCGACGGCGGCGCGTACCTCATCGGCTTCACCATCGCCGCGCTCTCGCTCACCAGCGCGAACAAAGGCTCCGTCGCCAAGGTGCTGTTCGTCACCTTCATCGCGCTCGGTGTGCCGATCCTCGACACCACCTTTGCCATCGTGCGGCGCGGCCTGCGCGGCTATCCGCTCTTTCACGCGGACGACGAGCACTTTCATCATCGGCTGGAAAAACTCGGCTTTTCCAAAACGCGCATCCTGCTCGGCATTTACGGCGTGTGCCTCGTGCTGAGCCTCGCCGGGCTGAGCATCATCTGGAGTTCGGGCAACACGCTGCCCGTCGGCATCGGCGTGCTTTTCCTGCTCGCACTGGTGGTGCTGCGCTACTTCCACCTTTTGAAAAGCTGGGCCGATGTGCGGCGCAAAATGGACCGCCTGCTCGGGCGGCGGCGCGTGGTGGCCTACGCGCTGGCGCAGGCCCAGGTGCTGGAACTGGAGGTGGAACGCTGCGTGAGCGCGCAGGAATTTTGGGCCATTTTTGAGCACACCATCCGGCGCGTCGGCTTTGTGGAAAAAGGTGAGGTGGAAAACGAGATCACCCTCGAAGTGCGCTACAACGGCAGCACGCCGTGGACACTGCACGCGCCGCGCGCGAAGGGCACGACCGTCGAGTGGCAGCGCCTCGCGGAGTGTTTCCAGCCGGTGTACGCGAAGGCGAAAACGCGATGGCCCGGGTAAAGCCGCCCGCCCCGCGCCGCCCGCCTGCGGCTGCGCCCAAGCTGCCTGCGGGCACGCGCGCAGCGCTGGGGATTTTCGCGTGCATCGTCGCCGCCGGGCCGCTGCTCTTCGGCGCGGTGGACCGGCTGGTGCAGCTTGCGCTTGTGGCGCTGCTCACCGTCGGCGTGGCGCTGCTGCCGCCGGCCATCGTGCCGCTGAGCCGCTGGGGAAATCGGCTCGTCATCGCGCTGCTGGCGCTGCTCGTGGTGAAGGAACTCGCGCCCGCCGGGTGGTTCGGCGCGACCGCGTGGCGCACGCTGCTGACGGGAAATTTCGCGCTCGAATTGCCGCCCACGCACCACCCCGAACCGGCGCGCGCGCTTGATGCGTGGCTGGCTGCGGCAGTCGGTGTGGTGTGGTTTCTGTGGGTGCGCCGGCTGGCGGCGGAGCGGGCGCACCGGGCGTTTCTGGCGTGGAGTCTTTTCGGCGCGGCGGGGCTGGTCGCGGCGGTGTCCTTTGCCACGCGCGGCTGGGACGCACAGGCCATCTACGGCCTGCGCTTCACGCCCGGCTGGCGCGGCTTCGGGCCGTTTCCGAACCGCAACCACACCGGCGATTTCCTGGCGATGGGCGCGCTGCTCGGCTGCGGCTGCGTGACGTGGGCGGGCGTGCGGAAAAAGTGGCCGGCCGTCATCGGCGGCGGGCTGCTGCTCGGGCTCGTGATCGTCGCGCTGCTGACCACGGAATCGCGCGGCGGGCTGGTCGCGCTGGGCCTCGGCCTGCTCGTCTTTTTCGCGCTCGCGCAAATCCGCCTGCGCAACCGCAAAGTGCTCGGCGTGGCGCTCGGCGCGGCGCTGGTCTTCGGCGCGCTGGGGCTGGCGTTTGGCGGGCCGGTGCTCGCGCGCTTTCACTCGGAGCAGGGCGGCGCGGTTTCCAACGCCATGCGGCTGCGCATCTGGCACGACGTTTTCACCATGTGGAAAGACGCGCCGCTGCTCGGCCACGGCGTCGATTCCTTCGCGCAGATTTTTCCGTTCTACCAGACCTTCGAGCTGGAAAACGGCGTGGTGCTGCACCCGGAAAGCAGTTGGCGGCAATGGCTCGTGGAACTCGGGCTCATCCCCGTCGGGCTCGGCACGATTGCGCTCGCCATGTTCGCCGGGAATCATCTGCGGGAGAGCATCCGCGGGCGCAGCTTCTTTTTCCGCGCCGCCGGTTTCGCCGCCGCCGCCGCGCTGCTCGGCCACGCCGTTTTCGATGTCCCGGCGCACCGCTGGGGCACCGCCGGCTTCGCCCTCGCCGCGCTCGCGCTGGCCTGCCCGATGCGGCTCGAGGGCGCGCGCTTTTTCGCCCCGCGCAAAACCGCGCTCGTGCCGCTGGCCGCCGTGGTTTTCTGGTCGCTGCCGCTGTTCTGCGGGCGCCCCGCGTGGTCGCCGCTCACGCTCGCGCAGGTGCTCGCGCGCACCGGCAGCGGGCGCGATGTCACGCTCGATGAACTCCGCACGATGGCGCGCTACTTCCCGCTCAGCTCCGATCTCAACCAGGCGCTCGGCATGCGCGAACTTGCCGTGCTTGGGCGCAGCGCGCCGTCCGCGTGGCAGCGGCATTTTTCCATCGCCTCCGCGTTGCTGCCCGGCTCGTGGAATCTGCCCGCCGTACAGGCCCGCGCCGTGGCGCAGATGTCGCCGGGACTCGCGTTCGGCTATTGGCAGCAGGCCGTCGAACGCGGTGCGCTGCATCGCGGCGAGGTTTTTCGCATGGCCGTGCGCGAGACCGCGGGCTCGCCGATGGCCGCGCCGTCGTGGGGCCGTTACGTCGAGGAAAATCCGCGCCTGCTCCTCGCCTACGCCGAGGCCGTGCCCGCCGAGCAGGCGCGCTATTATTTTGCGCGCTGGTGGAAAGACCGCGCGCTCACCGCCGACCTCGATCCCGGCGAAATCGCCGCCTTTTACCAAACCGCCCCGCGTCTCAGCGGACGCGCGCAGTTCGGCGAATGGATGCGCCGCCGTGCCGACTGGCGCGCGCGCGACCATCGTGAGTGGGCGCGGCTGCTCCACGCGTGGAGCGACGAGCAGGCCGCGTGGCAGTTGCTCGCGGACTTCACGCCCGAGCAGGATTTCCCCGCGCTGCCCGCCACGCTGCCGCGCGAACCGCTCGAAGCCAAATGGCGCAACGCGCCTGGCAATCTCGTCAACGCGCAGCAGCTCGCCGCCGTCCGCGCGCGCGATGGCGAGCCCGAGGCCGCCGAGGAAATCGTCCTCGCCGTGGCTGCGCGCGACGATGCGCCGTGGTGGTTCGTGCAAAAGGCCGCGCACCTCCTCGCGCGCCGCGCCCGCCTCGGCGAGGCCGTCGCCCTTTTGCTCAAAACCCCGCCACCGACGCCGCGCGCGTGACCGGGGTTTGACGCCCTCGCGGGCGGCTCCTATCGTCCACGTATGCAGCCCGGCGTCCAAGACAGATTCAATGCGTTCATCGCCGAAAAAGGCCTGCGCCGCACCGTCCAGCGCGACGCCATCATCGCCGCGGCCTTTGGCACCACCGAGCACTACACTGCCGAGGAGTTGCTCGCGATGGCGCGGAAGATCGAGCCGTCCGTTTCGCGCGCCACGGTCTATCGCACGCTCCCGCTGATGGTCGGCTGCGGCGTACTGAAGGAAATGGACTTCGGCAAAGACCACAAAATCTACGACCCGAACTACAACGCGCATCCGCACCACAACCATCTCATCTGCGTGGACTGCAACAAGATCGTCGAGTTTGAGGACCAGCACATCGAACTGCTCGAGGACTGCATCAGTAAACGCCTCGGCTTTTCCCCCGCGTCGAAAAGCCTGCGCATCGAGGCGAGCTGCGACGAGCTGCGGAAACACGGCGCGTGCGCGAGCCGGAAACTCTGAATTTTCGATTTTCGATTTTTGATTTTCTATTAAAAGCAGCCGCCGCAACCAATCGAAAGTCCCGCAATCGAGAATCAAAAATCCCCTATGTGGAAAGGCCGCTTTCAACAAGAAACCTCCGCGCTTTTGCAGCAGTACAGCGAATCCATCAGCTTCGACTGGCGGCTGTGGCGGCATGACCTTGCGGGCTCCATCGCGCACTCGGCGGCGCTGGAAAAGGCCGGGTTGCTGACGGCGGAGGAGCGCGCGCAGATCGTCGCGGGGCTGCGGGAAATCGGCGCGGAAATCGAGGCGGGGACGTTTCAGTTCAAGACGGAACTGGAGGACATCCACATGAACCTCGAGGCCGAGCTGACGCGCCGCATCGGCGCGGCCGGCGGGAAACTGCACACCGCACGCAGCCGCAACGACCAGGTCGCGCTCGACCTCCGCCTTTACCTCCGCGACGAGGCCGACGCCCTCGCCGCCGCCCTGCGCGGCATACAGCGCGCGCTCATCGCCCTCGGCGCGCGGCATGCGGACATCATCATCCCCGGCTACACGCATCTCCAGCGTGCGCAGCCCGTCTATTTCGCGCACCATCTGCTCGCTTACGTCGAGATGTTCGACCGCGACCACGGCCGCATCCTCGATGCTCGCACGCGCATGAACGTCATGCCGCTCGGCTCCGGCGCGCTCGCCGGCTCCACCATCCTCCTCGACCGCGAGCTGATCGCACGCGAACTCGGCTTCCCCGCCGTCACGCAAAACTCGATGGACGCCGTGAGCGACCGTGACTTCGCCGTCGAGGTGCTGGCCGCACTCGCGCTCATCGCGGTGCATCTTTCGCGGCTCAGCGAGGACGTGATCCTGTGGGCGTCGAGCGAGTTCAAATTCATCACCATCAGCGACGCCTTCACCACCGGCAGCTCGCTCATGCCGCAGAAAAAAAACCCCGACGTCGCCGAACTGACCCGTGGCAAGACGGGCCGGGTCGTCGGCAATCTCGTCGCGCTCCTTACCACGCTGAAGGGTCTCCCGATGACCTACAACCGCGACATGCAGGAAGACAAAGAGCCCGTCTTCGATTCGGTCGATACCGTCAAAGCCGCGCTCCCCGTCTTCGCCGCCATGCTCGACGGCATCAGCGCCAACGCCGCGTCCTGCGCCGCCGCCGTCGCCGACCCCATGCTCCTCGCCACCGACCTCGCCGACTACCTCGTGAACCGCGGCATCCCCTTTCGCCAGGCGCACGAAGTCATCGGCAAAGCCGTCGCCCTCTGCGGGCAAAAAAACTGCGAACTCCCGCAGCTCACGCTCGCCGACTACCAGACGCTTTCGTCTGCATTTGGCGCGGATGTTTTCCAAATGCTCACCGTCGAAAAAAGCATGGCCGCCCGCCAGGCCATCGGCGCACCCAGCCCGCAAAACGTCGCAGCCCAGCTCGCCCGCTGGCAGACCGCACTGGCGTAGAGGAGTCGGTTTTGAAAAACGCGGCCAGCAGCAGCGCGTGCATTTTCCCCTTCCCTTTTCACTTTCGCCAGCTAGTGTTCGAGCGAACATGAATGCGCTCACCGACCGCCAGCAGCAAGTTCTCGACTTCATCGCCGACGCCCAGGCGCAGACTGGCGTCCTGCCTTCGACGCGCGAGATTCAGGAGCACTTCGGTTTCGCCAGCCAGACCGCAGCAGTGAACCACCTGCGCGCTCTGGAAAAAAAAGGCGTCATCCAGCGCGCCGCCGGCCGCGCGCGGGCCGTGGCGCTGACCGCGCACTTGGAGCGTGAGCGGATCATCGACGTGCCGATCTACGGCCAGATCGCCGCCGGTTTCGCCGAAACCGTGGAGCAGGAAAACGACGGCATGGTTTCCATCGACGCCGCCAGCGCGGGCGTGACGAAAGGCCAGCGCGCCTTCGGTCTCAAAGTGCGCGGCGACTCCATGACCGGCGCGGGCATCAACGACGGCGACCTCGTCATCCTCGAAAACCGCGAGCCCACGCCCGGTGCCGTCGTCGCCGCGCTCATCGACGGCGAGACCACCCTCAAGCGCTACCTCGTCCAGCGCGGCCAGCCCTACTTGAAAGCCGAGAACCCGCGCTTCCCCGACCTCATCCCGGCGCGCGAACTCATCATCCAAGGCGTCATGGTCGCGCTCATCCGCAAATTCCGAAAGTAACCGCGTCCCATGCTCGGCTACCTCATCGAGTTCAGCCTCATCGTCGCGCTCTTCGCCTGGCTCCACCGCCGCCAGCTCCGCGACCGCGACCGCGCCAGCCGCATCCGCCCCTCGCAGATGCCCCTCGATTTCGACGAGGAAAGCTGAGCGCCGCTCCGGCAGTTGAGCGTTGGACGTTGAGCGTTGAGCGTTGAGCGTTCAGCCTTCACTCCCATGAAGCTCCTCCTCATTGACGGCCACTACTACGTCTATCGCT
>JANXWQ010000383.1 GCA_025351065.1 Chthoniobacter sp.
TTTCGACCGGAGAGAAGCCCGATCAACTGCTCGCGAAACGCACGGAGCGGCGCTTTGCGAAGTTGCGCGAGTGGTCGGCGAAATTGAACGCGAAGAAGGCGGCTCTGAAAACGCCGCTGCAAATCGACGCCTTCAACGAGGAGGCGAAGAAATATCACGCCGAGCTGGCCGAGGCCCGCGCGGAAGCGGCATCGGCGCAGAAGCCAGCGGCGGGCGCGGCGCACGGCGCGGCAGTCGCGGCGGTTTCGGACGATGCGGACGAGCCCGCATTTGCGCACGGCTTTGCGCGCTTCGATTCGTTTTATGAAAAAACCGATGTGATCGCCGACGGTGGCGCGATTCTGCTGCTGCACGGCGCGTGGGCGCGGTTGCTAGAGCGCGCGAGCGGCGCGGTGAAAAAGGAGATACCGCTGCCGGGAAATCTTTCGCGCGTGTTGCGTGGCGCGGGCTGCGTCTATGCGGTCGGAGCGTCGCCGGACGGCGTGCGGCAGGTCACGCGCATCGGCACGGCGGACGGCGCTGCGCAGACTTTGAAAGTCACCGGCCCGCGGAGCGAAGGCCGCTGGCGGATGAAGGAGGCCGGCCTGCCCACCGAGCCGACGACGCAGCCGCTGCGCACGGAGTTGAGCGCGGGCGGCGGCGCGCTGCTGCGCTGCGATGTGCGGCTCTTGGAAAAGAAAATCGCCGAGCGCACGCTCGCCACCGCCGCCGATCCGAGCGCCGCGCTGGAGGAGGCGGACAAGAAAGCGGCGACGGGGTGGGGGAGCGATGCCGCGCTTTATGCCAAGGCGCTCGCCAAGGACTCGGCGCAGGAAGACAACGGCGGCAAAGAGCGCACCGACGAGAGCACCTACGAAGTCATCCTCACGCGCCCGCTCGACGCCGGCATTCCCGAGGTGCGCGCGACCGTCCACGGACACGCCGACATTTTCTCCACCCGCACGCTCGATCTCGTGACCGCCGCGCGCACGCTCGTCGCCTTTGACCACAGCAACAAAAAGCTGTGGGAGACCACGCTCGCCCAGCCCGTCGCCGACCCCGGCTCCGCGCGCGACGACGACGGCGATGACGACACCGCCTCGCTCGCGCAGCCGTGCGTGGAGGACGCCGGGCGGCTCTACTTTTTCGACACCGCATTTCTCACCGCCTTCGACCTCGCCACCGGCCAGCCCGCGTGGCGGGTGCCCGCCGCGGGCATTCGCAAAATGCAGCTCGACGGGCGCGGCGCGCTCTACGTCAGCACGGGCAGCGGCGGCTTCGATCCCAATGAGGTGCCGCTCACGCTGAAGCTCGACGCGAAGAGCGGGAAGATTTTGTGGAAGGTCGAAAAGTATCAGGACTGCATCGTCTCCGGCGGGCAGGTCTATGCGACCCGCGAGACGCGCAACAGCGAGGACATGGTCAACGCCGTTTTCGACAAGAGCAAAGCCATCGAGTGCCGCTGGAAAATCTACAAGCTGAGCGCAGGCAAAGGCGAAGTGCAGTGGGAATGGTTCCAGACGCGCCGCCCGCACGGCATCGAGGCGGACGGGCGAAAGGTCGCGCTGCTCTTTGCCGACGAGCTGCAGATCATCCGCTCCCTCGCCCGCTGAGCGGCGGGAAAAAAACCGTGCCGTCCCCCCGGCCAGAAAAACGCGCTTGACGAAAACCCCGGCTTCCCACCGCGCGCGCTTTATGCGATAAGCGCGCGCTTTTCATGGACGAACCGCACATCGAGCAAGCCACGCTGGAAGACCTCCCGCAACTCACCGACCTCCTCTTCGAGCTTTTCACGCAGGAGGCCGACTTCGTGCCCAACCGCGCCAAGCAAATGCGCGGCCTGCGCCTGCTCCTCGAACAACCCAACCGCGGCCGCATTTTCGTCCTCCGGCAGAACGGCACGATCCTCGGCATGATCAATCTGCTGTTCACCATCAGCACCGCGGAAGGCGGCTTCGTCATCCTGCTCGAAGACGTCATCGTCCACGGCGAATACCGCGGCAAAGGCTTCGGCGAAAAGCTGCTCGCCCACACCATCGCCTACGCGAAAAAGAAGGACTTCCTCCGCATCACCCTGCTCACGGACCGGCTCAACGAACAGGGCCAGCGCTTCTTCAAAGGGCATGGCTTCACCGAGTCCAAGATGATCCCCATGCGCCTCATCCTCAGCACGAGCGAGACGCCCGCCGCCTGATGCCGGACGGCTTCACCGATCTCGGCTTTGCCCGCGTCGATAGCGACCGCGCGCGCCGCTGCGGCTTTCCCGAGGTGATCTTCGGCGCGGGCAAAACACCCGCCGAGGTGCTGGCGATTGGGCGCACGATTTTGGCGAAAGAGCGCGTCCTGCTTGTCAGCCGCGCGAACGAAGAACAGCACCGCGCGCTCGCCGCGGAGTTTTCCGCCGCGCGCTGGCATGAGCGCGCGCGCTGCATCACCGTCGAACTGGAACCGCTGCCAAAAATGGACGGCGTCATCGGTGTGTTGTGCGCGGGCACGTCGGATTTGCCGGTCGCCGACGAGGCTGCGGTGACGCTGGAAATTTTTGGCAACCGCGTCGAGCGCATCACCGATGTCGGCGTCGCCGGCGTCCACCGCCTGCTCGCCGAGCGCGACCGGCTCGAAGCGTGCGCGGTGCTCATCGTCGTCGCCGGCATGGAAGGCGCGCTCCCCAGCGCCGTCGCCGGGCTCGTGAGCAAACCGGTCATCGCCGTGCCCACCAGCGTTGGCTACGGCGCGAGCTTCGGCGGCCTCGCCGCGCTGCTCGGCATGCTCAATAGCTGCGGCTCCGGCGTGACCGTGGTGAACATCGACAACGGCTTCGGCGCCGCCTACGCCGCCGCGCAAATCAACCGGCTCCTCAGCGCGCCGCGAAAGCCGCTTGGGCTTTAGCCCAAACGTCCGCTCACTTTGGGCTGAAGCCCAAGCTACTTTCCGCCCCCCGCTGGCAGCGGCACCTGCTGCTTCTGCCGCAGGTAGAGGAAAAGATCGCGCACACTTTCCTCGTCCATCACGGCGAGCAGCCCCTCGGGCATGAGCGAGTTCGGGCTGACTTCGATGGACGCAATGTCCGCGCGCTGCACCGTCACCAGCCCGGCGAAAGTCTTCAGCGTGACCGCCGAGGCGTCGTCCGCCGCGATGATGCCGCTGACGATCTGCCCATCCTTGGTCTGCACAAACGTCTGCTGGTAGTCCTTCCCGATGATCGCATTCGGATCGAGGATGTTTTGCAGCAGATAGTCCACATCCTCGAACGCGCCCGGCAGCTCCGGCCCGATTTTCGCGCCTTCGCCAAACAGCGTGTGGCAGATGGCGCACGTCTGCGTGAAAAGCGCGCGCCCGTGCCCGACATTCGCATGGAGGATGGCGTCGGCACCGAGGAACTCCTTGAACTTCGCGATCTCCTTTTGCTTGTCGGCTGACGATGTCCGCACCGCGCCCCAGTTCTTCGTCATCCACGCGTCGATGACCGGATCGTGCAGGCTTTGCAACTGCCGCGCCGCGGGCGCGCTGATCTCGGTGCGGGCGAGCGTCTTCGCATCAACTGCCACGAGCAGCGCACGGGCGCTGGCCGCGCGGGCGAGCAGCGTGTTGATGGCGTCGCGCTTTTCCGCCGCGTCGAGCTGGGGGAAAACGGCGAGGATTTGCGCGGGAATGCGCGCGTCATCGTAGCCCGCGAGCCCGCGCAGTGCGGATGCACGCAGCGGGCCGGGCGGCGCCGCGAGATCGAACAGCAGCGGGAGCGTGGCGACGTCTTTCGCCGCAAGGAGCGAATCCAGCGCAGCCTTCCGCGCATCCACGCTGGCGGCCGCATCGCCGAGCATCTTGCGCATTTCATCGAGCGCCGCGCCGCCGCCAAAGGTCGCCGCGAGCGCTTGCGCCTGCTGGCGTACTTCCTCACTCGGACTCGCCTTCAGCTTCTCATAAAGCGCCGGCCATTCCGCCGGAACCGCCACGCCGCGCTTGCCTTTGAGCGAAGCATTCATCCCCCGCAGGATGTTTGCCTGCGCCGCTGGGCTCTCGATTTTTCCCAGCGTCTGCACCAGCACGCCGAGCGGATTGGGAGTCGCCGCCGGTTCTTGTGAAAAAGCGCCGCAGCAGGAAACCCACATCACCACCGCGTAAAGTCCCACACGCTTTCCCTGCGAATCTCTGCGCCTCTGCGTCTCTGCGTTAAATCCGAATTCAGAAAGCTTCATGACGTCTCAGTTCGCCCCCACCGCCGCCATCCGCCGCGTGATGAATTCCTGCACCTTCGGAATCTTGCAGCTCCCGAGCAGTTCCGCGCCCTTCACGATGTCCGCCGCGACCGCCGGCTCGGCGGCATACCACAGCATCAGCGGCAGGTTGTGATCCTTCGCGTCCTCCGCATGCGATGCCAGCCCTTGCAGGATCGGCCAGCGTTTCGCGACTTCGATGCGCTGCGCCGCCGACGCGAGGTAAAGCCGCACTACCGGCGAAGCATCGTCCTTCGCCATTTTCGCAAACGCCTCCAGTTCCGCCGCCGTCGGCGCACCGTCTTCGCACACGAGCTGAATCGTCCACGCCCGCACATATTCCATCGGGCTCCTGAGCGCTTCGAGCGCCGTCGCCTCCTTGAGACTCTGCACGCCGTGCAGCGCCCAAAGCGCCCGCAGCTTTCGCGTCTCGTCAGGATTTTCGCGCAGGATTTTTTCCAGCGCGGCCTGCACCTCTGGCTTCGGCCCGCGCTCCGCCAGGATGCGCCGCGCATGCCGCACGTACCAGTCATTCTCGTTGAGCTGCATCTGCACGAGTTCGGCATCGCTCGCCTTCTCCAGATCCACGCTCACCGGCTTCACCCCTTCGTACACGATCTTGTAAATCCGCCCGTTCGAGCGGTCGGTGAACTCGCGCTGCTGATGGCATGGCACCTTGTCATACCAGTCATTCACGAAGACCGACCCATCCGGCCCGTACTGCGGACTGAGACCGCGATACCACGCATCCGGCGACACCATGAAATCCGCCTTCTTCTCCGCCCGCATCCCCGAGCCCTCGCGCGTCAGCTTCTCGCAGCGCAGCTTGTTCATGTGAATGTCGTTGAAGAAAAACGTGTCGCGCCATTCCTTCGGCCACTGCCCGCCGAGATAAATCATCGCCCCGCAGTAGGCGCGCTTCTCGTACTCGAAATCCGCGATCGTCTTGATGTCCTCATACGTGAACTTGTTCCAATGCTGCCCCGCCTGCCGCGTGTAGTGCGCGCCCTGGATGCACTGCCACATGTGCGGGATCACGCACGCTTCGAAAAACGCCTGCCCCCGGTCATCCCAATCCACACCCCACTGGTTGCTCGCGCCCTCCGCGTACAGCTCGAATTTTTTCTTCACCGGATGCCACCGCCACACGCTGCCATTGAGCTTCACCCGCTCGCTGTCCGGCGCACCGGGCCGGCCCACCTTCGACTCGGTGAAAATGCCCTGCGTCCCGTAGAGCCAGCCGTCCGGGCCCCAGGTGAAATCGTTCAGCGTTTCGTGCGTATCCCCGTTGCCCCAGCCATCGAGCACGATCTCCGGCTGTCCGGTGAAAGTATCCGCGTCATCCTTGCGCGCGAAAAAAAGCAGGTTCGGCGGCGCCCCCACCCACACCCCGCCATGCCCCACGGCGATGCCTGTGGCAAAGGTCAGCTTGTCAAAAAACACCGTCCGCTTCCCTGCCTTGCCCGCCGCGTCGAAGTCCTCGAAAATAAGAATTTGATCCTTCGGCTCGCCGGGGCAGTTCGGGTAGTTCGTGTTTTCCACCACCCACAGCCGCCCGCGATCATCCATCGCGTAAGCCACCGGCTGCACCACCTCCGGCTCCGCCGCCACCACCTGCACGCTGAAACCCGCCGGCAGCTTCATCTGCCGCGCCACCTCGGCCGCCGGCAGCGCCTGGGTCTGCGCCACCGGGCGGTCCCGATCCTCCAGGGGGCTGGCGGCAAATGACGCAGACGCGGCGGCGAGGAAGAGGGGGAGAAGTTTTTTCATGGTGGCAGGTGGTGAGGAAAACCGCCGCGACCCTGTGCTATTAGAGCGCGCCTGAAAAGCCGTCTTTAGGAACTTCCCCGCAAAGGCGCAGACCGGCAAAGCAGTGCCGTGGCGTCTTAGCGCCGCTGAGGCACTCAAGCTGGCACGCTTATTCAGTTCCGTGACTACGGATAAGAAACCGTCAGTCGCAGGAAAAGCTTCGTGTTGGCGCCAATGGGCACACTGAAGGTGTGAACGCTGCCGCCGCCGCCGGTATCCGTGACTGGCTGCCAGTTTGCGGGGTTGAGCGAAATGGTGGATTGCGCTCCGTAGGTTATGCCGCTCACGCCCGCGGGCTGGGTGAAACTGCAAACCATGTTTGCGCCGACCTTGTGGGGAACAGGCAGTTGGCTGATCAGCGCAGATGCGGGATTCTGGCTAGGGCCGAAGTAGGCGAGGGCCGCAAGATTCCTGACACCCCTTTGGTATGGGTCCGCCGTGTCGGCCGCGTTGCCGCTGTTGGCCGTGGTGGCATACCATGCCTGCCGCCAGCTTTGCACCGTCATCACGCCTGCGCTCTGAAAGGTCACCTGCACGGCATGGTTGGCGGTGACATTGCCCAGCGTAAAGGAAGTTCCTCCGGTCTGCGCCGCGCTGCCGTCCACTGTCCACTGGTTCACTACATACCCGTTGTTTGGCGATGCGGTGAAAGTAATGCTCCCGCCACTGCCAATCACCTG